>JAYSWI010000514.1:0-3675 GCA_043718125.1 Flavobacteriales bacterium | reverse complement strand
CTAGTAAAACTTGCTGAAAAAATCAATCTTGAAAAACTAAAACAACCACAAACGATCAATGATGTAAATGTTTCATTCAAAATTGTAGATGGTGTGGTGAATGTGGATCCTTTCACTGTAAAAATGATCGATGGAATACCGATGAAAGTTTCCGGCTACACCACACTTGATCAAGCCATCAACTACAATGTGGATATGGATGTACCCTTTGATAAATTTCCAAGCGGAGCAGTGAACCAGGCCAACACATGGATAGGCGAACTGAACAAAAAATTGGGCAGCAACCTAAGCGTTGGTAGCAAGGTGAATGTGATAGCATTGATAACAGGAACAGTAACTGATCCGAAAGTGGGAGTGACAAGCAAAGCGTTGGGAGCTGATGCGGTTTCGGGTTTGAAAGAGCAGGCAGTAGAAGCCGTGAAAGAACAAGTGACCAACTTGAAAAACGAAGCTCTCGAAAAAGCAATAGCAGAAAAAGAACGCCTCGTGAACGAGGCGAAGAAGGCCCGTGACAATGCATTGGCAGAAGCTGCCAAGCAACGCGACAACGCGAAAAAACAAGGAGAAGCATTGGCTGCCAAGGCAAGAGATGATGCCAAAAAAGCAGCCGATGATCAACTGGCGAAAGTGAAAAATCCGATTGAAAAATTGGCCGCAAAAATTGTAGCGGACAAAGCCAAAAAACTTGCAGATGAGGCATACACCAAAGCAGTAGCAAAAACAAATGAAGAAGCAGACAAGGCTTATAGCCTTGCAGAAAAAAACGCGAATAAAATAGTTGTGGATGCAGAAGCGAGAGGAGATAAGATGATAAGTGATGCCAGTGCGAAGGGAGATGCTGGGATAAATAAGATTAAGTGATTTACCATTTCGGTTCATGGAAGAATTAGAAGACATAAGATGGAAACAGCGGTTTCAAAGTTTTGACAGGGCTTTTGGTAGGCTAACGGAAGCTATAAAAAATGAAACCCTTAATGAGCTTGAGCGCAACGGCTTGATACAAAGATTTGAATTCACTATTGACCTTGCTTGGAAAGTGTTGAAGGATTTTCTAGAAGAAAATAAATTCGTCTTTAAACCTTCACCAAAAGATACTTTAAGGCAAGCGCAAACTGCTGGTTACATTGACTATGCGCAAGAACTTATTGACGGATTAGAAATTAGAAATGTACTTTCACATGATTATGATGAACTTAAATTCAAAGCTGGCGAACAAGAAATAAGAAAATCGATATACCCTGCTTTGAAAAAACTACATGCCTTTTTCAAAGCGGAAATAACAAATCAACTTAATTTATTTGATAATGACAAAGGCTCTAACGAATAGTTTTGGTCTTACACAAAGAGATATGATGTCAGTGACTGATATTTTCAAGATTCACCCTGCTGTAGAGAAGGTAATGATTTTTGGAAGTCGGGCTAAAGGAAATTTTAAGCCTGGAAGTGATATTGATTTGGCCATTTGTGGCAATCAAATTTCTGGTAAAGATGAAAGTGACATTGCTGATTTGTTTTCGGAAAGTACGCTGCCATACTTTGTTGATGTCGTGGTAATGTGCAGTACCTTGAATGAAAGTTTGAAGGAACATATTCTTCGTGTCGGCAAAGTGATATATGAAAGACATTCCTAACTTGTATTTATGATTTGTAGGCCACTTCTAATAATCGTTTTTTCAATCTCTCATGCAGTTGCTACTAACGCCCAACACTGCCTCCCCACCCGCTACTCCGAACTCGCCCTCTTCGATAGTTCTGCAATCATTATCCAAACCAATGTGCAGTATGGAGCAGCGCAGAACTACTTCAGCAGTCAGAATGTGGATCTGATGATGGATGTCTATTTACCCCTATCAGGCAGTGGATGATGTTGAACAACGCCCTTTCATTCTGCTCATTCATGGCGGTGCATTTGCCGGAGGCGACAAAAACGAACTCAGTTATGAAAGCATTGAGTTTGCACGAAGAGGTTTTGTGGTGGGCAACATCAACTACCGCGTTGGGTGGAATTGCGACAATGTGATTTGTGTCAACTGTTATGGGAGCAATCTGCAAAAGGCCATTTACTGCGCTGTGCAGGATGCTCGTGCTGCCATGCGTTTTGCTCACGACCAAAAGGAAGAATGGGGAATAGATGAAAACTGGATGTTTATGGGTGGTGAAAGTGCAGGAAGCATCGCAGCATTGCAAGCAGCCTTCTGGAATCAAGAGGAAGCTGATGCAAACATGCCGCTGGGATTTAGCGATGAAGTAGGTGGTTTAGATGATACCGGAAATGATTTGCCCAATGCGTACACAGTAAAAGCCAATATCAACCATTGTGGCGCAGTGATGAATCTTGCTCAACTTGACAACAATCCGAATCATCCCATCATCTCTTTTCATGATAGCAATGATTGTGTGGTTCCATACAATTCAGGTTCAGTTATCGCTTGTTTTTGCAGTGGCTATTTGGGCGTGTATGGTTCCAATCAAATACACAATCACCAGTTGCAAAATGGACAATGCACAGAGATGCACACCGCACCACAAGTGCTGCCCAATCATTGCACATACCCCAGCGCCAATTGGATGAAATTATCGTGTTGCTTCTTGAAGAGAATTATGTGCGGCTTCTGTATCAACTTTGCTGATGACGACATCAATGCACAACCGATATGTTCAAACCTCACCAATACTTATACGACAGTAATGGGCTGCACTTATGAGAATGCTCTGAATTTCAATCCTGCTGCAATATCGGATGATGGCTCTTGTCAATTCGAAAGTAGTTGCGGATTTGATGCAGATGAAGATGGTGTCGTAGATATAGACGACCTGATGGAGTTCATCGGTGCCTATGGAAGCATTTGTCCTTGACTATAATGTGCGTTACAAAAGAAACTTTACGATGGCTATGGTAGCAGCGAGTTGGCCAATCCAAAAGATGAACATCCATTTAATAGTATCCGCTTTTGTGGTTTGTATTTCTACCCTCAAATAAGCTATATCTTCTTTTGTTGCCAGAACTTGCATGGCATCATCAAATTTCTTGTCAACTCTGGTATCGAGTATTTGCACGAAGGCTTCTGCTTCCTGAGCACCAAGTTTAGCTTTTAGCAATTCGTACAATTTGATTTCAGACACAATCATTTCAAAAGTTTTTTCAAAAATAGGTCATGGAGCATTGATAAAAAAACCGTGTTAGTTTATTTCAGAAAGTTTCCTTCTAATTGGCGTGTGTGTACTGCCCCCGAATTGTACCGTCCTAAAGTTCGCTTTTTTGTTGCGTTGTGTTTCAGGATTTTCTCATCCGCTTATACTCCTTCTATTATAAAATTACTTTCCGATACAAAACTTCGAAAAGATATTATTCAGCAAATCATCGCTGCTTATCTGACCGGTAATTTCACCCAAATGATAAAGTGTTTTGCGAATGTCAACCGCCAATAGATCGGCTGGAATTGAATGGTGCAAACCATTCAAAATATCGTTCAATGAATGTGATGCTCTGTTCAGTGCTGCATTATGACGGGCATTGGTAACAATGGTCTCACCACTATGCACTCTACCCATATTTATTGTTCGCAGTAGTTCCTGTTTCAATTCATCAACATGCAATTTAGTTTTGGCAGAAATCAAAATTAAGTTTTTTTCTTCGGCAAAATTTCCAGTAAAAGTGGCTTCGTCAAAGTCAGG
>JAYSWI010000513.1:0-3677 GCA_043718125.1 Flavobacteriales bacterium | reverse complement strand
TTCGAATTGCAGACAATTGCCTCATCTATGGACAGCGCATAGCAGAGTGGTGTGGGCATGGCCCTGTGCTGGAGGAGGATATTGCTTTGTCCAATACCGCTCTCGATTATCTTGGGCAAGCCACCCTTTTGCTAAAGTATGCGGCCAAATTAGAAGACAAAAATCGGGATGAAGATGACATTGCATTTCTGCGTGACGCTTCAGAATATCATAATTTACTGATAGTTGAATTGCCCAATGGTGACTATGCAAATACCATTGCTCGTCAATTTTTTTTCTCATCATATTATCTTCTGTTTCTTGAGAAATTGCAATTGAGCGCTGACGAATTTTTAAGCGGTTTCGCAGCTAAAAGCATAAAGGAATTGAAATACCATGTACAACATTCAAGCGATTGGGTGCTTCGCATGGGCGATGGCACGGTGGAAAGTAATCAAAAAATACAAAGTGCTATCAATGCTTTGTGGGAATACACCCCCGAATTTTTTATGCAAGATGAACTGGACGATACGATGATAATTTCTGGAATTGGCGTGGATCTTATCTCAATCAAAGATGCTTGGATGGAAAAAATTTCTGCAATTTTGAGTGAGGCCACACTTCAAATACCAATAGATGGATGGGGACACAAAGGCGGAAGACAGGGCAGGCATACGGAGCATCTTGGTTTCATTCTTACCGATATGCAATACTTGCAAAGAATGCATCCCGGAGCGAAATGGTAGTGGATGAATCTATCCGAGACTGATATCATGAAGTGATTTCGAATTTTATTAAAACATGCAGTCTATATAAAAATCACATCAAAATTTTCTGACCACAACAGGAGTTACATATTGCATTATTGAATACACAGAAAGTTGAAGCAAGCAGTTATCAAAATAGAGGAAAATTTAATTTGGGAAATTCTTTCAACGGTGCACGACCCTGAAATTCCTGTGCTGAATGTGGTGGAATTGGGCATTGTGCGAAAGGTGAACATTGAGGGAGAAAGGATTGAAGTAGTCATCACACCTACTTATAGCGGTTGCCCCGCTATGCGCACTATTGAGGATGATATTGAAACCGCGTTGGAAGAAAAGTTTATCTGCAATTATTCTATTACAACCATTCTGTCGCCACCATGGACTACTGATTGGATGACCGATGTAGCAAGAGAAAAACTAATTATTGAAGGTATTGCCCCGCCTCATAAGGGCAGCGAAAACAAAAATTTATTGATGGGGAAATTGCGTGAGGTGCAATGCCCTAGGTGTCGTTCCAACAGCACTAAAATGATTTCGCAATTTGGAAGCACAGCCTGTAAATCACTCTACAAATGCGACTTGTGTCTTGAAGCTTTCGATTATTTTAAGTGTATTTAATAGCTTGCTTAAGTCGATTGTCAGCAAGGTTTAGCTATCTATATTCTGACTGCTCATCCTTCTAAAGGCTATACGTTGACCCCATTTTGTAAAAAGATAAAACGCTAAAATGAGAAGGGCGAGTATGCCTGCTGCAAACCACCATTCTCTGAAAAATGGTTTACGTACTTGCACTTCAAGCAACAAAACATCATCGCTCCAACGGCCTCCTGGCAACCGCGCTTTGATGAACAATAGATGCTCTCCAAAAGGCAATCTGCCAAGGGTAATAGAATTTTCGGATTGGATATTCCATGTTTGAGATGCACTGTCCAGCTTCCATGCGTATTCCACCTTCTGTGCATCGGAAAATCCAAGCAGGGCCAGGTTGATTTTGAACAACTCATCATCCGGATCTAAGATAATTTTTTGATTTAAAACTGTTGTTTGCGTGATGTCATTCAGCGTAAGTCCAGCATAACTCTGCTTGCTCACTTTTACTATTTGCAACTTTGGTGTGGCTTGCAATTTTCTTACATGAAAAGCTTCGGGATTGAGCATAGTTACTCCGTTCAAGCTCCCAAAAAATATTTTTCCATCTTTCGCCATGCAATGTGATGTCCGATTAAATTCGATGTCCGCGATACCATCTTGGGGTAAATAAGTAAGGGCAACTTCAGAGATTTTGTCGAATTGAATAATGCCAAAATCACTGCTCAACCAAAGCGTGTTGTAATCATCTTCATAGATGGCGTAAATAGTATTATTGACAAGGCCATTCTCTTTACTAAACTGCTTGATGGTGCTGTTTTTCCGGTCCCATTTAAGCAAGCCGCAAGTGGCAGTGGCCAACCAGAAAATACCCTCTTTATCTTGCATGATATGATAAAAATTATCACAGGGCATTTTGTTTTTTCCCGCACTTTTACTGTTGAAACAATTGACTATTTCAAAACGCTCGTTTACCTCGAACAGGCCATGGCTGCTGCACAACCAGCGTTGACCAGCGTTGTCTTTGAAAATGTGAATAACCGATGCACTTGCCAATTCCGATTGTTGACTCCCCCCATCAAAAGCAGTGTATTGAAGGCTTTGCATATCATACCAAGCCAGACCGAAATTGAGACCAAGCAACAATCTGTTTTCATCTATTTGATGTATGTGCCATATCAAATCGGGTGTGCCACAGCCGCCTTTTTTGATGCCGTCTGGTGTTATTATTTCTAGGCCTTTATCGGTAGAGAAAATGATATTGCCATTGCTTAAACGAGTAACAGCATAATTATTCACTTCATCTATCGATGGTATAAATTTTATCAATTCTCCCGTTGCTTCATCCAATATTTTTAAACCCTTAAACTCATCATTGATATACAATTTGCCATCGGTTGAAATTAAACTTCTACACGCTACTTTTTCATCTGCTACTTTTTCATTGGAACATAAATAATTTTTGAAAAGCTGGACGCTTGTTGTTATTTTCCAAACACCGAAGTCGGTCGCTATCCACACGTTGCCTAGCTTATCATGCAACCAGTCGTTCACATTATCTCGTTCATGAATGAGCAGTTGGTTCATCATTTTTGAATGCATATCGGTGGGCGTTGTTCGTTGTTGATCATACTTCGAATTCAAACTTTGTAACGAGCGCATGGAGATAAAGTGAAGCGAATCCAATTTGTCCTCAGTCGTATGCCATGCAGCAGTTGATAAGGTGTCCACTTTGCCATCAAAATTGAAAAACAAAGGCACTTCATTTTGTTCTGATGTATAGCCATAAAATCCTTGTTCCAATACCTCATCCAAAAATTGAAAAGTTTCATGCACCGCGATTCGTTGTAGCACTACACCATCAGTATTCAATTCAATAACCATGTCGGATTCGGTGCTTGCCCAGATGGTTCCGCTTGGGCTAAGGGCCATTGGGAATATTCGTTTGTAACCAACTATGGGTATGTGACTGAAAGTATTTAAAGCTCCGTTTAGGACGTGAAGTGTAGCTGGTGATTGCGAAAAAAAATAGAGATTTTTATTGTCGTCATGTAAAAAACGCATGACTAAATTATCACAGACTCTTGCACTGAATTCCGGAAATTTATTTTTCAAAGAATCACTTCTTCCCGTGAATGGATTGAAAATGGAAATGCTGGAATTGTGATTCCCCTCTTGATGAAAAAACCAAAGATTGTTTTGTGTGTCTTCTGCAATCTCATGAATTTTATTAGAAAATATTTCGTCCTTTTCCTCAGACCACACTTTGAAATCTTGGCCATCAAATCTATTTAACCCCGTGCGTGTGCTGAACCACATAAACCCACGCGAGTCTTGGAAGAG
>JAYSWI010000512.1:0-3689 GCA_043718125.1 Flavobacteriales bacterium | reverse complement strand
CACAACGGTCATTCCACGGTGCGATGGCTGCCCCCTCTATGTGCAACGGTCATTCCACGGTGCGATGGTTTTGCGGGCAGGAAAACGTGGAATCTGTCGGTGGTTTATGATGCCTGCTTTTCTGTAGGCTGCGTTGTTTCTGTTTTGGCAGAATTCACCCTTCTGCTGCTCAGAAGGGTGGAATGACGCTATCGACTGCGGAGTGGGGTCATTCCACAGTGCGATCACTTCCCATTTTTACAAAAAAAGATGCAGTTACATTTGATGCCAATTCATGCACAAGAAGACCAAATACTTTATTACTTATGTAGAAGCGTTGTCATTGGCAGCGCTTGTTTGTTTTTGGGCCTGTGGCAGAAAAACAAGTGATACTCAAAATGTATTCTGCTACAACGAGAGTAACGGAATCACATCATTGGACCCAGCCTTCAGCCGCGACTTGGAGGTGATGTGGGCCACCAATCAGCTATTTGATGGCCTTGTGGAATTAGACAGCAGTATGAAACCGATACCGTGTATTGCAAAATCCTGGAATATTTCAAGCGATGGATTGATATACACTTTCAATTTACACACTGGAATTTGTTTTCATCCGAGCAATCTCTTTGCGGATTCTAGCGGAAGAAAAGTAGTGGCTCAAGATTTCGTTTATAGCTTTTCGCGTTTGCTCGATTCTAAAGTTGCATCACCTGCACAATGGATTTTTGCAAATGTGGATGTCGAAAAGAACAATGGCTTTGAAGCTATTGATGACAGCACATTTAGCATTTATCTCAAGCAGCCTTTTCAACCTTTCCTTGGCATGCTGTCCATGCAATATTGCAGTGTGATTCCGCATGAAGTGGTGGAGCACTTTGGTGCCGATTTCAGATCGCACCCTATAGGAACGGGGCCTTTCAAATTTGCTTTTTGGTACGAGAATGTTGCACTCGTTTTTCATAAGAATGAGAATTTTTGGCAAAGGGATTCTTCCGGAAATTCACTTCCATATTTGGATGCTGTGAAGATTGATTTTGTGAAAGACATGTCGGTTGAATTTCAGGGTTTGCTTCTCGGACGTTATGATTTTATGAGTGGCATTTATGCTTCTTTCAAGGATGAATTGTTGGATTCGGAAGGCAACATGAGAAACACTTATTCCAATCAACTTATTTTTCAAAAAACTCCATTTATTAAAACCGACTACCTAGGAATTTTTATGGATGATAAGATGGAAATCGCTAAAGATTCTCCATTGATGGATGTGCGCGTTAGGCAAGCCATTTCATACTCCATCAACAAAAAAGAAATGGTGAAGTACCTGCGCAACAATACCGTTTTCGCTGCTGAATATGGCTTTGTTCCTCCAGCACTTCTGGGGGAGAATGCTGCAAGAAAATTTTATGAGTATAACATTTCAAAAGCCAAAAATCTACTGGCGGAAGCAGGATATGCAGATGGAAAAAACATGCCCGAATTGGTGATTTCCACCGTTGGCGATTACGCAGATTTAATCGAATACATACAACACGAGTTGGAAAAAATTGGAATCAAAGTACGTGTCAATATTTTGCAAGGGCCTGCACTTCGAGAGCAATCTGCAAAAGGTCAATTGGCAATTTTTAGAAAATCCTGGCTTGCAGATTATGCGGATGCAGAAAATTTTCTTGCCGTTTTCTACTCCAAAAACTTTTGCCCCGTTGGGCCAAACTATACGCATTTCTACAATGCTGAATTCGATGCTCTTTATGAAAAAGCACGCGCAGAGAAAAATGATAGTTTGCGCCTGAGTCTTTATGCAGAATGTGATAATATTTTGATGAATGAGGCTCCTGTTATTCCACTCTACTACGACCAAGTATCGCACTTTGTAAGAAAAAATATTGAAGGGCTGAAAACGAATCCTGTGAATATGTTGGACCTGAAATCTGTAAGAAAAAGATGAGCTTGAAGATAGACATGCACACCCATATCATTCCCAAACACTTGCCCGACTGGACGGGCAAGTTTGGGTATGGCAATTTTATACACCTCGACCATCACCGGCCAGGATATGCACGCATGATGCAGGGCGACAAATTTTTTCGTGAGATAGAATCCAATTGTTGGGATGAAGTGTTGCGCATAGAAGAATACGAGCGCTATCATACACAAGTGCAAGTGGTGTGTACCATCCCAGTTCTTTTTGGCTACGCTGCACAACCCCAACACGGACTTGAAATATCAAGATTCCTTAACGACCACATAGCAGATGTTGCGACAAAAAACCCGAAGAATTATATAGGACTTGGCACCCTCCCAATGCAAGACACCGACCTTGCCATAATGGAGTTAGAACGTTGCAAAAACATTGGATTGAAGGGAGTGCAAATTGGAAGTAATGTGAACAAACAAAATTTGAGCGATTCTATTTTTAGTCCTTTATGGGCCGCTGTTGAAGAACTAAATATGTGTGTGCTCATTCACCCTTGGGAGATGATGGGCCAAGAAGAAATGAAAAAATATTGGCTACCATGGCTAGTGGGAATGCCTGCTGAAACTGCTCGTGCTATTTGCTCTTTGATATTTGGAGGAGTGATGGAACGTCACCCGAAAATCCGTTTCAACTTCTCACATGCTGGTGGTTCTTTCTTACCAACACTTGGAAGAATAGAACATGGTTTTCATTGCAGGCCCGATTTGGTGGCAATAGACAATCCCATCAACCCGCGCGATTATGTAGGCAAGTTTTGGGTGGATAGTGCAACACATGACGATATGCTTTTCAAATACATACTTGAAATGCAAGGAAGCAAACGTGTAACACTTGGAACTGATTATCCTTTTCCACTTGGCGACCTCGAAGTTGGAAAATTCATTGAAGAAATGGGACTCGAAAAAAGTGTGGTTGATGATGTGTTTTGCAATTCGACTCTTGAGTGGTTGGGGATGGAAAAAGCGGAGTTGGAATAGCTTAAACTGCATGTGATTCATTGTGCGGTAAACACATTCCATTCTTACCACTTTTCATCTCTGAAAATGTTTACCTAAACAAAGATGATTACAACACCCGCGTCACTGTTACAGTCCCAATCCCCCAAGGCTGCTCAATGGTCACTATTTCACCCACAGGCAATTCCAAACTTCCCAAATCAACATCGTTGAAGTCCGTTCCATTTAAAAATGACTGATTGCCATCGCATTGATAAGTGTCGTCAGAACCATCCCACGAAAAATTATAGTCGTAGTGAACAAGCTCGCCATCAAACCATGCTGTAAAATTGGAAAATTCAATTACGCTGCCCTGATTGAAAGTCATGCCTTGACAATCACATACAACGGAATGATAATTTATTGCAGGAGTGAAATTGGTAACTGAGCTCACCAAAACATTGCCATCACTAATTGTAATGTCAACATCAAATCCATCCATGTATCCGCTGTTGAGTTGGCAAAACGGAGTGGTGTAATTCAGCGTGGAATAATCCTGCTGGAAATGCAGGAAGTATTGCGCCCCCAACTCCTCTACTGTAACTATTGATAAAAGTGAAATAGATGCCCCAGCACCAAAATCTATGAATGCCCGAATGGTCGCAGGATTGCCTGTCATGTTAGCAATATGTGCAGGTGCCTGATAGGTGGCAGTTGATGAACCACTTTCAGGATTCATCATTCCATCGTTGAATGTTCCGCCCGGAAAAGAATTGACTGACCAGGAGATAAGGTCTTGA
>JAYSWI010000511.1:0-3689 GCA_043718125.1 Flavobacteriales bacterium | reverse complement strand
TTGGTGGATACCAGCAAAGTCATTCAGGAAATAGAGAAGGGTTTATTATGAAGTTGGAAGGAGACCAGGAATCAGAAGTAGATTGGGTAACCTTTTTTGGAAGCCAAGATGCTGATTATATTCAATCCTGTGCTGTGTTAAATGGCGAATTGGTTATTGGCGGGTACACTGCAAGCGATTCCTATTCATCGAATTCATGCAGCCAACCTAGTAATGGTAACTTTCCAAAATGCTTTGATGGAGGCTGGAGTGCCTTTGCATCCACAGCTCCAACGAATACCTTTATTGCAAGTTTTTCATTAGATGCACAGCAACTCATTTGGAGTACTTTCGTTAGCGCATCCATTATTAGTCAATACAATTTTACAACTAATTATGTTGGATTGACAGTGCTGCAAGCAGGGGTTGGAGTAGAAGCTGTAAACCATATATACATGACTGGAATTATGCCTTCTTCATTTACAGATGAGTTTCCATCCTTAAATTTTGGAAACTATAATGTATCAGAACCAATGGGAATTGCTAGGCAAGCATATCTCCTTGATTGGGTGGTTATCAACGGTCAACATACACTAAACTGGGCCAGCTTCATTAGTAGCAATGGAGATGAAACAGTTGTTAATATAAAAGCAAATGCCACAGATAATCTTATTGCAATTGCTGGTGCTTATATACCGATAGCCGTTCAATATCCAAATGACTGGTGCACTGCACCAACCAATGGTGAATGGCCTTTGTGCGACCTTAGTGGTGACAATTATATGGAATCTGACTTTCCTACCAATAGTGAGGGTCGAAGTTTTGTAATGACATTTGATGTTGATGGTTTTATTCGTTGGAGTACTCAATTTGGAAACGGTTCTGACAATCTATTTCGTTCACTGTGCTGGTCTGATAATTTCCTATTTGGTGTGGGTGAAACTTTTAACATCTGGACCTCATTTGACTACAGTTTCACTAATGAAAACGACTATATATTATCCGAGTTAGGCGAGGGGGATTTAATGGATGCCACAATTGCTAGATTCCCCATTAATGTTATTACTTCAATCGAAGATGAAGCATTTTTGAAAGCACGAAGCAAGTTAGTCTTATACCCCAATCCGGCTTTCGATATACTTCATATTACCTCAGAAGGAATCCTTCAAACAGGGGCAATAATTTCTATTTATAGTGCTAACGGTCAATTGATAAAAAAGGAATCGCTAAAATTCAATACTCAATTGCAAAGTGTGCAGGTTAATGATCTTGAATCAGGTGTCTTTTTTGTCGTAGTTTCAAATGATGAATTTACATCATTTGCACCATTTGTAAAACAATGACCAAAACAATTATTATAATTACATTATTCCTGAACACCTTTTGGGGTGTTCAGGTTTTTGGTCAAACTTGGTTGGATTTTGATCATGGTTTTGGTTGTGACGCCTATGATTTGCATGATCTATATCTGGATACTGAAACAAGTCAATTAACCATTCGTGGCTCGTTTTGGAATAAAAGCAATTGTGATACACTTTGGAATATGAGTACTTGGAATGGGTCGGCATGGGTAGATCTCGGATGCCTAAGTACAATGGGCGGTGGTGGTGGAATGATTAATTACCAAAATAAGATATTCACAACCGGAAACCAACTGTGCGCCAACGGTTCTCAAAAATTGTTGCATAGTTGGAACGGATTAGTATGGGAAAATATATGGATATCTGACAATTCCGGATTTGGCTTGGAAATGATAGTTTACGAAGATGTTTTGTATGCACTTGGTGCTTATCATGAAATTCTAAATTTGCCCTTCAGTATGTTATTTGCATTTGATGGGGAAGAAATAATCCCACTCATTAGCGAAAATTCATTTGAATCGAATCCAGACCAATTCGGAAATACACTGGCGTTTTATCATGACACGTTGTATGTTGGGGGTAAATTTTCAGGTTCTTCTCCTAGCGGTCGAACGGACAATATCGCAAGCGTATATGACAGTTCACTGCATCAATTGGCCGAAGGTCTTGACTATGGATCTTGCATTGTTGAGGCTATCTGTGTACATCGTGATACACTCTTTATAGGAGGTTTGTTTTATCCAGACCCCTTGATTGAAAATGACCAACTGTCTGCGCTAATGTATTATGATGGATACCATCTTCGATCATACGGGCTATCCTCAAGCCAAAAAATAACTTGTATGAAATCCTACAACAACGAATTGTATATTGGAGGGCACTTTGAAGAATTGAATGGCTCTGTTTGTCATGGTGTTGCCAAACTCAACGGTCACCAATTGATTCCACTCAACACAGCCCCCTTTACATTTCCAGATGGCACACACTCAACACCTTTGTTGAGAGATTTAGATATATTAAATGATTCACTTTATATATGTGGGACTTTTTTCAATATTGGCAGCGATATAGCGTTAGGCGGAGTAGGCAAAATGAACATGGCACTTGCCGATGTCGGAATTATTGAAAATAAACCCATGTTCAGTTCAGGCAATTTGCAACTATTTCCAAATCCTGCCTCAAGCCAAATTACCCTCAAAGGCTTGCCAAAAAATACTTTTTACGATTTACATATCTATGATTCATCAGGGCGTATTGTTTCCAATATTCAACATTCTAACGTAACCAATTTCAACAGTGAGCATTTGCAAAACGGAGTTTATTTTGTTTCCGTTATTTCAAACGATTTGGTTTATCAAATGCGCTTCATCAAAGAATAAAGAAAACACCTAGCCATAGACCTCGCCACCGATGCCATAGGCCAACCTTATCTCTGTGGAAATTCTAACAAAGTGGGCAACAGCGACTATTACATAGCCAAACGGAAACACATTCAGTATTCTACAGCCACCTAAATTCGCATCATGGATTATTCTATCATTAAATCCCTTCATATCATCTTTGTGGTAACATGGTTTGCGGGCCTATTTTATATGTTTCGCCTCTTTGTGTATCACACCGAAGCAGCTCGGAAAACAGAACCTGCCCGATCAATTTTATTAGCACAATACACCATTATGGAAAAAAGGCTTTGGTACGCCATCGCTTGGCCATCGTGCATGCTCGCTTTGATGTTTGGCACTTGGCTATTGGTGCTTGCTCCACATTGGTTGACACAACCTTGGATGCACATCAAACTATTGTTTGTGGCACTGCTCATGGTCTATCAATTTTACGGACAAAACGTGCTGAAAAAAATTGGCGAAGACCCCATGCGCTACAATTCGCTTTCAATGCGTTTGCTTAATGAAGTGCCTACTTTGATTCTCATTTCAGTTGTTTTTTTGGTGGTGATGAAAAGTGAAATTCATTGGATATGGGGTACACTCAGCATCTTATGTATTGCAGCGTTAATGTCATTTTTTGTTTGGCAATACAAACGCAAAAGGGAGATGAAAGAAAAATAATCTTTCCCATTTTTGAAATGAATGATAGCAGGATTATGCAACCATTAGAAAAACGAAAAGGTGTTTTATTTGAAGCATCACTATGAATACAAAAACACTTCAACTTTATTCCAAAAAAGTAATATTCCTTTTGGGCCTTTTCATTTTCGCGGTGCTTTATCTTCAAATGAAACCACCACAAAAGAACGAGGAGAATTGTATGGCTGGGATTTTTGGCAGTTCGCCCGATTCGTTGTTTGAAGGAGCCAATTCTGAATTTAGCAGTGCGGGCAAATGTGACCAT
>JAYSWI010000052.1:0-2730 GCA_043718125.1 Flavobacteriales bacterium | reverse complement strand
CCACGGCAATGTGTTCTTTCATTATGTCAATTACAAAAACTGCTGCGGGCACTCGGTTCATATCGGCAATAGAACCCAGGTTTTTGTTCATTTTTTGGTATGTGCGTGTAAGCTGAAGACGCTCACGCTTGCTCATTGTGGCAGCGGTGCCATCTGCCTCCATCTTTTCGATGTTCGACATTTTGCGCACAGCTTTGCGAATAGTCACAAAATTGGTGAGCATGCCACCTGGCCAACGTTCCGTAACATAAGGCATTCCAATAGCACTTACTTTTTCAGATACAATATCCTTTGCTTGTTTTTTTGTAGCTACAAAAAGAATTTTTTTTCCTGACTTGGCTATTTGTTTCAAAGCGTTTGAAGCCTCGTCCAATTTCACAACTGTTTTGTTCAGGTCTATGATATGGATTCCTTTTTTCTCACCATAAATGTAGGGAGCCATGTTTGGATTCCATTTGCGACTAAGGTGTCCGAAATGCACACTTGCATCCAACAATTCGTCAAAAGTTACTTTTGCCATTCTTCTTTATTTATTAATTTATTTTGACCCCTATGGGGTTTATTGTTTACTTTCTCTAATAGTTCAATTCACGGGTAGTCCTAATGCTGTGTCGCTCAATTAAGATGAGATGCACATGATGGTCAGTCGCCCAAGCCATCGAGCTTTCGCTCCTTAGTAGTCCAATGAATTTGGATTCTAAACAAACATTTCCAAATACACCAGCAATTAACGCTTGGAGAATTGGAATCGCTTACGGGCCTTTTTCTGACCAAATTTCTTGCGCTCCACCATGCGTGGGTCGCGAGTAGTAAGGCCCTCAGCACGAAGCAATGCTTTCCATTCAGGATTGATTTCTATCAATGCTTTGCCAATAGCCAAGCGCAATGCTTCGGCTTGGCCAGTTATTCCTCCGCCATCTAGGTTTGCCTTCACATCGTATTTGGCTTCGTTGCCAGTTACTTTGAAAGACTGATTCACTTTGTATTGCAGCACCAAGGTTGGAAAGTATTGTTTATAGTCCTTACCATTGATGGTTACGTTGCCAGAACCTTCGCTCATGTACACACGTGCTACTGCTGTTTTTCTGCGTCCAGATGTATTTTGTATTTCGGCCATTGGTGAAATGTCTTAACGGGTAATTGTATGAAGGGTTGGTTGCTGTGCTGTTTGCTCATGCTCTGTTCCTGCATATACAAATAGATTGCGATAGATAGCGCGACCCAAACGATTTTTCGGCAACATACCACGCACACCCATTTCAATCATGGCTGTTGGATGTTTTGCCATCATCTCTTTGGGAGTAGCGAAACGCTGTCCACCGGGATAGCCAGTGTAGCGGATGTATTGTTTTTCGTCCCACTTGCCTCCGGTAAGTTTTACTCTTTCGGAATTGATGACAACGATATTGTCACCACAATCGGCATGAGGTGTGAAATTTGTTTTGTGTTTACCACGAAGTAGGAAAGCGATTTCGCTGCACACCCGACCTAATGTTTGGTCTTTTGCGTCAACGATGAGCCACTGTTTGTTAGCGGTCTCTTTATTTCCTGATACGGTTTTGTAGCTGAGAAACTCCATTTCTATTGATTTCTAACGTCTTTCATTTTTGAAAAACGGGCTGCGAAAATAGACTCATTTTTATATTGTGCAAGTACTTTTCAACAAATTGTATGATAAAACTTTTGAAAGGTTGATTCTCTAAGGGGTTCCTGTTTGATCTTGAAGTTTGAAAAGGTAAAAACAGTTGCTTAATTGTACAATTTGATTTCCGATATTTCAAAGTTTGCTGATGTGCCTAATGTTTCTCATCCAAAAATTCATTCTTACTTCGATTGAAATTCGGGCTTGCGTTTTTCAATAAATGCGGAGGTGCCTTCCTTAAAATCTTCTGTATTGAAACACTTTCCAAACTCGCGAATCTCTGTTGCATAACCGTTGACTCCGGACCGAAATCCATCGTTGATAGAACGCAAAGCAGATGCAATCGCACTGGGTGAATTATTAATAATTTGGTTGGCTATTTCATTGCATTTGTTGAGCAATTCTGTCGCTACAACAACATGATTTATCAGCCTCCAACGATATGCTTCTTCGGCATTTATCACACTGGCTGTTGCAATCATTTCCATGGCTTTGCCTTTGCCCACCAATTGCGCAAGCCGCTGTGTGCCTCCATAGCCGGGAATAACGCCAAGGGAAACTTCGGGCAAACCAAATTTTGCATTCTCACTTGCCACGCGTATATGGCAACACATAGCCAATTCCAAACCGCCACCTAATGCAAATCCATTCACTGCTGCTATCACAGGCTTGCTCATATTTTCTACAAAATCAAAAAGCAATTTGTGGCCACGACCACTAAGTATTCTGCCTTCTTCAATGCTGAAATGTGCAAACTCCTTGATGTCGGCACCGGCCACAAAAGCCTTTTCGCCAGCACCTGTGAGAATGATAACCCGAACGTTTGGATTTACATCTGCCAATGAAAGCGCCTTGTTTAGTTCATCAATTGTTTCACTGTTAAGGCTATTGAGTTGTGCCGGACGATTGATGGTGATGGTCATCACCCTGGCATTGGTCGTAATAACGAGGTTGTTGTATGGCATATCGAACTTGCTACTAAATTAAAATGAGTGTGAATATAGAATTGGAAAAGTGTATTACTTGGTTCTTTTAAAAACAGGAACGGTGCTGCATGGCTCGCCAAAAAGGATGCTCTTGGCAACAGG
>JAYSWI010000510.1:0-3695 GCA_043718125.1 Flavobacteriales bacterium | reverse complement strand
TTGCGATCACCGTGAGTGTTTTTGTTTACTTTCAATCACCGTTGGGCTTCACCCTTCTTGACACATGAAGGGTAGCACACTTTTTTTTGAATAAACGCAGGAGAATGTTCCGCTTACTCCGTGCATCCGTGGGAACCAAAATCACTTTTGAAGAAACCTTTTTTACAATAACCAAAAAAAGACGAAAAACATTTCTTCAAATCCGTATCGATCCGTTCAATCCGTTCAATCCGTGTTCCAATATGGATGCAACTGCAAAATGACCGCGATCCACTGCGTGTTTAAGCGCATTGAAGCCGTTAAAATTTGCTTGCCAAATACCTATATTCCATTCTGTTGAATAGCGAAAGAAATTTATTTTCATAAATATTTATGGAATTCTATTCACTTTAGCATCATCACTGGGTAAACAAAATATTATTTGAAATGAAACAAACCCTTTTATTACTACTTGCAGCAGCGATATGTGTTGCTAGCCGCGCCCAACTAAGCGCACCACAACTCATTCACAACACGCAGTATGCCGAGTCGGTGCCCTGCGACTACAACAACGATGGCCTGCTGGACATACTGATGATAAATGGCAGACTATGGATGGACTTTGAAGTGCCCACTGCACATGAGGTATTGCTAACTATAGATGGCACCATCATATCCGAATCCTTGCTTGACTGGAATGGAGACGGATTTGTGGATTTTTTGTATTACACGGGGGCGGGAACAAATGCTGTTATAACAATTGCGCTCAATGATGGCCTTGAAGGAATAGCAGCGACCAATCTGGTGGAAGGCTTAAACAGTGCCTTTCTAAAGTTTGAGGATGTGGATAATGATGGCGACATGGATGTGTTGCCTGGGGTTTCTTTGTATTCGTATTCATCAACTAACGCATCTCACGCTTATATCAATAATGGAGAAGGTGTTCTTGAATTCTATTCTGATGAGGATTTGCTCAATATAAAAGCGATGGCTGATGTGGATGGCGATGGTCTTAAAGATATCATTTATTTCACGGACGTTTATGATGTAAGTGTGGACTGGAGAAAGTCGCTAGGAGTTGGGTTGGACTTTGAGGATCAAGGTTTGTTTTTTACCTTTGATTACTATTATAATTTCATTGTTGCTTTTGATTTTGATGATGATGGTTTTGATGACATTGGCATATTGCAAGGCTCGTACTATAACTTTCAATTATATCGAAACAATCATGAAAACGGGGTGGATGAGGGAATTTTAGTGTCCGACAATACAAATTGGCAGCCTGAGAACGCCCCGTTAGTAAATGACTTTGATTTAGATGGTGATCAGGATTTGTTTCTAGAAGATGGAAATGGATTCGTCAGTTTTTATTACTACGAAAATTTAGGTTCGGGTCAATTCGCTGAACCAACTGCTATGATTGAATTTTCTAATACTTTCGACATACAAGTAAAACCCATCATAGTTTCGGTAGCTGGTGTCAATAGGGCATTCTTCCATATTAAAGGTAGCAATTCATACTCTCTCGCAGAGGCAATTAATGATGGAAGTGAATTCGTGGAAATCCAAGCACTGATTGGTGAATCAGAATACAGCACAATAACGATTACTGATGAAGGGCAAGACGGGTTAAGCGATTTGCTGATTTCGAATTCTCAAGATGAAGATGGCTACTCTGCAGTATTCAACCTATCCAGAGGTGTTGCTGGCCAATTGCCCCACCATTTGTTTGAAGCGACCTCTATACAATGGAGCACCTACATGTCCTATTATGAAGCAATTCCCGATCTGAATGGCGATGGCCGAACAGAAGTAGCAGTTATCAAAAATGGTTTTGGTATTCAAGACGATGGCATATATCTGTCCGATGCTTTGGATTCTTACAACCTTCATCCTGCTCTTACTTCAATGGTACCTGGAACGGACTATTTTATTGGAAGCGCGATGGAGCTCTTCCAAGTGATAGATATAGATCAAAATGGAGAAATGGATTTGCTGAACAGAACAAAATATGATGTCCAAGAAAATTCTGTTATGTTACAAATTGACGGTCAGTTTGTGCCATTGAATGAGCTAACAGATGATTTGAATTCCATATATGTAAACAATATTGCACGCCTCGCTATGGATATTGACGCTGACGGAGATGTGGATATAATAACAGATATGGGAGTTGCACTTTGCGTAGGCCTGCACCAATATGAGCTAATTGACAATCAAATTTATCAGGGTTTGCCATTTCTTACTTCTTATGGAAGAATATCTGTGTTGGACATCAATGGAGATGGATTGCAAGACATAATTGTCGGAACATCAATTTCGATCAACGATGGCAACAATTGGTTTCTTCCGGCACAAGAGCTTTTTATTAGCAATTCAGCCTCAGCGGTATTAGATATGGATGGCGATGGCGACCAAGATATACTTGCCATCACGAGCTACGAAATTTTCATCTGCGAAAATTTGGGTAATGCCTTTTTTAGTGAACCAAAATTGCTGCTGGATAACATAAGCGTTGCCACCTATTGTCAAGGTGATTGGGACAATGACGAGGATGATGACATTGTCATTAGGGGAGTGCTAAACGGAGTAGAAGGATATTATTGGTTAGAAAACGGAAGCATAAGTGCGCATCACATAGGAGGAATAATTTATATGGATGAAAATGCCAACGGTGTGATGGATGAAACTGAAAACGCATTAAACGCGGGTGCAATAGCGATTTCAAATAATCCTCTGTCGCTCTTTCAGAATACCGAAGGTGCATACAGGGCCACTATAACTGCTGAAGGCACCTATACAGTTTCATTAACTATTGATAGCTACTTGTATGCACTTACTACTCCTAGCAATGTTGAAGTAACAATAGATACAGAAAATGCAAATGCTGAGAGCATCAATTTTGGCGTGATAGACACAGGTAATGAGCCACTTCCATCGGTAGCACAATTTATCCAGCATGAGCCACTGGTAGCCATAGAGCATGGTACATTATTTTTTGTGGATGCCGATGGAGCGGGCACTATAGATTTTTTCACCCAATCGGGCAATTTGTATCTAAACCAAGGACAAACAGAAAACAGCCGTCTAGTCGCAACAGGAATCGACCACATTGTTGGCCCGCCAGAAGATTTCAATCAGGACGGAACCATTGACTTTATAGCATTTAGTGCCGATCAATTGTTTCTTGTGTTGAACACTGCCAACGAAACATTTGAGCCTACATTGCTAGGCTACACCTGTTATGATCCAACTTATTCTGTCGAAGTGAAACTCGCGGATTTGGATGGGGATGGCGATACGGATATTAGCAACTGCCCGAATTATGACTATGATGAAATAGGTGTTTTTTGGAATGATGGGTTTGGAAACTTCACTTTCGAATTCAATGCAGAATACTTTCTACATCATCAGACAATAGACCTCGACCTTGATGGTATTCTTGATATTGTTCATAGCGATACCTATGCCGAATATTTCTGGAAAAGAGGATTGGGCAATAACCAGTTTGAAGAAAGTATTTCTTTAAATACTGATGCCAATGCAGCAAACCAACCAATCATGTTGTTTGAGGATTATGATGGCGATTCAGATATTGACTTGTTCACCAAGTCATGGGCTTATGGCACTCCTCTTTATGTCTATCTGAATGATGGGAATCAGAATTTTGATAGCGCTGTTCCGTTTGTGAATATGCAGATCAGTTATCCTTTTAG
>JAYSWI010000509.1:0-3701 GCA_043718125.1 Flavobacteriales bacterium | reverse complement strand
GCACAACATTTCTTCTGAATGCCACTTTGAGGGCCACGGTTGGTATTTTTTCGGGCAACGCCAACTGTCCTTCCAGCTCGTTGAATTCTATAAAATCGTTGAACTGGCGTTGTAAGAAATTGATGAGCCCCTCCAGGGAATCATTGGAAGGATTTAGCGCCCAAATTATTTCGTTCATTTTGGAAATAACATCCGTAGCCGCTGCATCTATTTTCTTCAACGGATTGGCCTTATCGTCTTGTGGGTTGAGTGTATTTTGTGCTATGCGCGAGAGGATCATGATGTTGGTAAGTTCCGACCCTAGGTCATCGTGCATTTCTGAACTGATGCGGTTTCTCTCGTGCAATACGGCCTGCTCCTGTTTGATAATGGCCAGTTGTCTTTCATATTTTCTGCGAGCAAAAATTTGAACGATGCCAATTGTGATCGCTGAAATTGTCATCAAAACCAGAAGCCTGAACCACCAAGTTTTCCAATAGGGTGGCAGCACATCAAATGAAATTGAAATGGGTTCGCTCCAATCCGAATCATGTTTGCGCGCCCGCACTTGCAAGTTGTATTCGCCATGTTCGAAATTTGGGAATTCGAGTGTATTATTTTTTGTGTCAATCCATTGCTCGTCATCTTCTTTCAATTTGTATTGATACGCTATGTCTTCAGGTCTGTCAAAACTAATGGCGGTGTATTCAATGGTGATATAGGATTGGTCGTGGCGGAGTTGAATGGTGTTCGAGAAATTATAGGTGGAGTCCAGTGTAGCAAACGACTTCCAATGAATGGGCGGTGGCGGACTATACTTCAATTTTCTTTCTTTATTTAAAATGACCAAGCCCTCGCTAGTTGCCAAATAAATCAATGAGTCCGCCACCAACACATCATAAATGACCTGTGATGGCAAGCCATCGCGTTGGGTTATTTGCGATTCTATTTTTGCTTCGTGGCCATCCCAAGTATATACCTGCAAACCATTGTCAGTGGCTAGGTAATGATGATCACCCATAATATATACACCTTGGCAAGCGTTGGATTGAAGTCCATTTTTGGTAGAAAGGGAATAAACGATTTTTTCATTTTTCAGAAAATGAATTCCACCCCCATTAGTGGTTACCACCAATGCGCCATCCGGTGTCTCATTGATGGAAGTGATTTTGTTACCAAACTGAGCAGTTAGTTCCGGATAATTTTTCACCGTGCCATTCACTCGGCAATACAATAGATTTACATTCTCAAACCACAATTGGCCGCTATTATCAGTATGTGTAGCATAAATTCTTTTGCGCGGAATGAGGTGGTCTTTTTTGATTATCGGAATTTTATTTGCTATGAAAACATCACTCAAACCATCGTATCGAGATACAACTATTCTGTCCTTTGCAGCTATTGAAAGGCTTTTGATATCATCGCTTATCATTGATTCAGGCAGCGGATTCCAACCATCAGTTTCTTTGATAAAGCGCAACAAGCCAAAGTCACCGGCACACCACAAATGATGGTTCAAAGAGTCGATAAGTATTTCGGTGAATCGAACAGTTTTTTTTCCTGTTACAATTTGAAATTGATTGGTCATTTCGCGCCCTTTAAATTGGCACAAGAATCCTGATGAGGTGCCTGACCAAACACTACCGTCAACATCTTTGTAGAGGCACATGGTTTGGTCGTTTGTTTTTATTTTATAGTTTAAAATGTCTCTTTGGGCAGCCGCAATTCTTACAACGCCTCTGCCCAAACTGCAGTACCATTCATTGCCATCGGCATCCACTAATAAATTGCAAACCGGATAGCCGTTAAGTATAGTAACAGGTGTTTTGTATTGTGCCCCATCATATTCAAAATACTGAACCCCTTCGCCAGCTTTAGTGAGCCAAATATTGTTATTCTTGTCCAAATATGCGCGAGCGGAAAACGCGTTTTCTATTTTCTTTTCTGTGTAAATAAGTGGCTGATATCTGTCATCTTCAAAGTGTCCTATTCCATTTTCAATTATTGCAATTGTTCTATCATTGGTATTAGAAATTAATGTCAATATTTTTACCGGCATTCCACTATTGTCCAATCCATCGAATCCAATTTTTTTTATTTTTATTTCTCCTTCTTTTGATTCATATACTAGAAGATGAACACCAAAATATTCTTGGTTTGTTGTCAGTATTTCGCAATGAAGATCGGGTGTGATTTTTATTACTTCGCCACCCATTCCACTTAGATAAAGCGTTTTGTCGCTAGCCTCAAAAAGGCGATAGGTGCTAGAGTTGGTGGTAACAACATTGAGGCCTGCATCAGTTTCTGAATTATGAATTCGCCCCTCAAAAAAGAATGAAAGACAACCGCTTAATGTCAAGAACCAGATTCTTCCTTTTGAATCTTCTGTGATATTCAACACCTCATTGTCGCAAAGGCCTTCATCAATAGAATAATGTGTAAATGTTTGACCATCGAACCGGCAAGCACCTGCATCGGTTGCGAACCACATATAGCCTTCTTTATCTTGCATAGCAGCATACACGGTTTGGCTGCTAAGTCCATCCGCAACGGTGTAGTTGCGAACAATGCTAGACGGTTGAGCGAATGTTGCGTATTGGAAAATGCAAAGCATCCAAAAAGTTGAAAAGGAAATAAAGTTTTTGGATAAGGCCGACTTAATCAGGGTCATATTTTTAATCTCTACCCTGCGAACTTATACCATTTGCAATTAGGAATTAGGCCAACCATTTTCTCTCCAAGAAATTTGCCGCTTCTCTTCTCCTAAAACAGGTATGCCGCTTCCCTTCTCCTTCGGAGAAGGTGGCCTTCTGGCAAAAGCCAGAAGGCCGGATGAGGTGAGAAGATGCCGAAGGAAGATGAGGCATAGAACACACAAGCGAGGCGTCAATTGAATCGGACTAATTCATAATTACAAATGCCATTAGACCCGTATCCCAATCAAAAAAAAGTTATCAACTTTATTATGGAATCTGAAAAGCCCGCGCATCTTTGATCTTGGAAATATATCCGAAAACAAATTAAATACCTTAACAACTTATGTACAATTATCTAAACCCAAGTAGGTGCTTCGAGGATCAAGTAGCTACTTTCACAAGTCAGTCAGCAGTCAGCAGTCAGCAGTCAGCAGTCAGCAGTCAGCAGTCAGCAGTCAGCAGTCAGCAGTCAGGAGTCAGGAGTCAGGAGTCAGGAGACAGGAGACTTCGAATGTAAGGCGAAATTTCAATCCTAAGTCATGGCCATGCGCGCTACATCTATTTTCTATTGTTCAACAGAAGGCCAATATCTTTTCTTCCCTAAAATGTAATAATAAGAGTCAAAGCTTATTAATTATTGGAAATTTATTCTCTAAGAACGCGATTTTCTCGACTACCCTGATTTTTCTGCTGAATTTTTACTGCAACAGTCAAGGTCATGTATGTGGTACCCACACGCTTATACAACAGCAGCTGGATACCGAAGAGAAGCAAACACAGTGGATGGGATTTCAACGCAGTATCAGCTACAAAGCACAGAAGTGTAGGGAAGACAATTATGCTTTGCGTGATAACAGCAATATGGCATGTCAAGATTTGGTTATTCCCGTTGTATTTCATGTTATACATAGTGGTGAAGCAATTGGATCGGGCAACAATGTCTCACACGAACGAATATTGCATCAAATGGAATGGCTAAATCTTCAATATGCAGGAGGGACACAGGGTAGTACAAACACCCACATC
>JAYSWI010000508.1:0-3711 GCA_043718125.1 Flavobacteriales bacterium | reverse complement strand
GAAGGCCAACTTGTGGAGCAAGGCACACATGACAGCTTGGTAATAAAGAAAGGAAAATATTACACACTTGTAAAAAACCAATTGGAACTTGGTGGATAATTTCTTTGAGATACCGTAGCGTTCATTGTGTCTGTGGTTGGTTTTTTTTTAAAAAAATTATGGAACAAGAAAAAAAACACATACTGCGAAGTGAAGAAGTAAGCGAAGTGCTTACTAAGCCGCCAAGGTGGATTGTGCGTTGGGGCATCACTATCATTTTTCTGTTACTTATATTATCTGTAGCCATCTCTTTCTATATTGAATATCCTGATACTATTGAGGCATCAGCAGAAGTAACCGCTATCAATCCTCCGGTTTATTTGGTGGCCAACTCTAGTGGCCAACTCGAATATTTATTTGTGAGTGATAAACAACAAGTGTATGAACTTGAAGTGATAGGTGTAGTAGCGAACACTGCAAACTACCATGATGTTTTGAATTTGAATATCCAACTGGATGCTATTGCAGCGCAATTGGACAGTATGAATTTCATTACCAATTTCAGGCTGGAAAATTTGCAATTGGGCGAACTGACTACTCCTTATTTACAATTTATAAATGCACTTAGAACCTATGAATTGTTCAAACAAACCAATGCGCAGCAACGGGAAATAAGTGCATTAAAAAGGCAGCTAAAAGAATATGCACACTTGCATGCAAAGCAGAGAAGTCAGAAGACTTTGCAAGCACAAGAATTGGAATTAAAACGAATAGATTTTGACAGGCACAAAAATCTTTTTGATGATGGTGCAATTTCAAAATCTGAATTTGAAACAAAAAAATCGGAGTTCATAAATGCACAACGAAGTTTTGAAAATCAAGACATTACCATTTCCAGCACGAACATCAACATTGCAGGCATTGAGAAAAATATGGTGCAATTAGAACTTGCTTCTTCGGAGCAAAACGAAAACCTAATAGCGGCTATGAGCGAAACACTTTCGAAACTAAAATCGGCCATTCAAGCTTGGAAACAAACCTATTTAATTCTATCGCCAATTGCAGGTCAGTTAGAATATATCCAACTGTGGAAGGCGCAACAACGAGTAGAAGCCAATGCACAATTATTTATTGTAACTCCTGAAAATTCTGGCACATACATCGCGAAACTTGTAATTCCATCAGCCAATGCAGGCAAAGTTGAAGTGGGTCAGCAAGTAAATATCGAACTTGACAATTTCAATTCTACTGAATTTGGAATGTTGATAGGCCAAGTAATAAACGTGTCCAATATTCCGGTGGATGGAAATTATGTTGTAAACGTAGCATTGCCCAATGGACTATTAACTAATTATCAAAAGCAATTGCCCGCCCGTTCTTTATCTAAAGGCAAGGCGCTAATCATTACAGAAAAGATGAAATTGTTTGAGCGTGTTGTGCTGAAGTTTAGAAAACTTGTAGATGGTTAGAATGAAAAAATTTTGGCGAGCAGAAAAAATAATTGAACACTGCATAATATTTTTGGAGTGCCTTTTTAGAACAATATTTTGCAAAAGAATTTAGGAGGAGTAGAGTCTTGTTTAGCACATAACGCCATGCTCAAGCTTTATTTTCTAGCGAGTGTTTTGGTTTTGCCATTCTATGCAAATGTTTTGAGCTTCAGTAAAAAAGCGCATGGCTTCCCAACCGCCTTCGCGTCCAACTCCTGAATTTTTTACACCACCAAATGGAGTGCGCAAATCGCGCAGCAACCAGCAATTCACCCATACTATTCCGGTTTCTAAAGCTGCCGAAAAACGGTGTGCTCTGTTCAAATCGTTGGTCCATAAACTAGCCGCCAATCCATACGTGGAGCTATTGGCAAGAGCCACGGCCTCTTCTTCTGTTTCAAAGGTTTGTAGCGTGACCACCGGCCCAAATATTTCTTCCAAATTGGTTCTGCAATTGGGTCCTAAGCCTTCTATAATGGTAGGTTGTATGTAGTATCCTTCCTTTTCATTTTCATCCAGAAAAACCCTGTTGCCTCCGCACAAGACAACGCCTCTTTCTTGTTTTGCAAGTTCAATGCAATCCAATATTTTGTTCATGTGTGCCTTACTCACCACTGCTCCGGTTTTGGTTTTTTCGTCCAAAGGGTTGCCCACTTTCATCTGCTTTGTTTTCTCAACGAAGGCCAATTTGAATTTTTCGTAAATACTTTTTTCTACCAAAATGCGCGAACCACACAAACAAATCTGACCTTGATTACTGAATGAAGATCGCATTGTTGTGGCCAACATTTTTTCGAAATCGCAGTCAGCGAAGATGATATTTGGATTTTTTCCGCCCAATTCGAGCGACAATTTTTTGAACATCGGAGCAGCTACTGAAGCAATGTGTTCGCCTGTTTTTGTCCCGCCTGTAAATGAAATGGCTTTTATTTTTGGATGCCTGACAATAGCATCTCCTGCTTTGTGGCCATGTCCATGTATTACGTTCAATACTCCTTTTGGCAAGCCGGCTTCAATGCACAATTGTGCAAACAGATAAGCTGTCATTGGTGTTATTTCGGACGGCTTGGCTATCACACAATTGCCCGTGGCTAGTGCCGGTGCAATTTTCCAAGTGAACAAATACAAAGGCAAATTCCAAGGCGATATGCAGCCAACTATTCCTATTGGTTTTCTGTGGGTGTAGTTTACTGCATGTCCTTCCATTATGTGTGCTTCGCTTGCCCAATGCAAAGGTGCAGTGGCGAAAAAACGAATATTGCTTTCGGCTCTTGGTATGTCCACTTGGCGGGCCAAAGCGATGGGCTTGCCGTTGTCAATGCTTTCAGCACGGGCCAATTTTTCTGAATTTTCTAGTATCAGATCAGCCAATTTTTGAAGAATAAATGCTCGTTCTTCATTGGGCATTTTGCTCCAAGTAGGAAAGGCCAATTCAGCGGCATCGATTGCCATATGCACATCATTTTCATCGCTATCTGGGATGAGGGAATAGACTTTACCCGTGGCGGGATTCACATTTTCAAACCATTTTCCAGATTGTGGTTCGCTCATGGAACCGTTGATGTAGTTGAGAATTTTAATCATTGTACCTCGAAGTTGTGCAAGCGAAATTAGACAAATAAAAAAAGCATTTGGTTGGGTACAAACTGCGGTTATTTTCGCGTCCGCTTTTTTAGCAAGGCGACTTTGCCCGATGGTGTAACGGTAGCACAACTGTTTTTGGTGCAGTTTGTCTAGGTTCGAATCCTGGTCGGGCAACAAATATTAATACGAAATTTTTTGAAAATTAAATTCAAAATATTGATTTTGTAAAATAAAGGCCCGTCAACTAACACAGTTGATGGGCTTTTTTATTTGCGATACGCATCGTATTAAACTTTAGGATGCAAGTCCCCAACGAACCTGTCTGCTCCTATATCTGTCGAGATCGTTAGTCAAATGCGAGGGTGTCTTTCGCTCTGGAATATTTGAATTAAGATAAATATTATTTCCAATATGTAACAATGAAAAAAGTGTATTGGCTTATGAAGATTCCTACCCAAATTGAAAATAGAATAAACACTGTTAGCAACAAAGACAGAGTGAAAATGTATAGTGGAGGCTGAGCCATTGTCCGGCCAGCTATAATGGGATGAATAACAAATGGATGGAATAACAAGACGATTATGGCCAATTAAACAACTACCCCAAACTGTATTGTACACACTTTGAAAAAAACCGCCCAACGTTCAAGCAAGTGTGG
>JAYSWI010000507.1:0-3719 GCA_043718125.1 Flavobacteriales bacterium | reverse complement strand
TTTTGACGGAACCACATATACCCTCAACAACATAGCCACTGCCGCAGGTATAGTGCGCCCCACTGCCTCTGGCGAAAACAATACAACTGGCTTTGTTTATGACTATCATCTTACCGACCACCTTGGCAATGTGCGCGCAATTATCACCGAGGCCAATGCCACCGATGTGGTAGAAGTAGCCAGTATGGAATTGCAAAATGCCAACTACGAAGAAAACCAGTTTGAATATCTTGACTACAGCCGCACAGGCATCACATTAGGCTATCCCGTTACTGGCAACACAGGCAACAATATTAGCACCCTTGGCATGAACAATACCACTGATGGCCCTGCCAACCTAAGTGCTGTGCAGTACAGCGATCAAATTCAAGTTTCGGTCCAATCATGGTTTCCCAACAACAATTCTCCAAGCACACTCAACACCCTTACAGAAATATTGGAAGGAATGGTATCTAATATTTTGGTGCAAGGCGCAGGCATCATTCCACCGGGCGAAGGCACAGGGCAGATAGGCCAATTCACCAATCCCAATGGAATACCGATACTTGACCTCGCAAGTTTTATTTTTACCCAATTCGAAGATGTAAATATCAACAGTCCGCAGGGATACCTTATTTATGTCTTCTTCGACCAAGAACTACACATCAACACCACCCACAGCGGCTGCATCCAAATAGGCGCCCCGGGCGAGTTGGAATATTTACAAACACAACTACTCACCATGCCCACCGATGGCTATTTTTACACCTTCCTAACCAACTACAGCGACACCCAAGTGAGTTTTGACAACCTTACCATACGCCATAAAGAAGGAGTGCTAAAAGCACAATACGACTACTACCCCTATGGCCTTGCATGGGCAAAGCAGTTGCCCGCAGACCCCACCAGTGCATACAACCAAACCTACCTTGGCTCAGAGTTCCAATACCAAGAGTGGGGCACAGAAGGGCTGGACCTTAATTATTTTGCAGCCCGTTATTATGACCCCGTGCTAGGCCGCTTCCACGCCCCCGACCCCATGGAGCAATTCCACTCGCCCTATATGGCCAACTTCTGCGACCCTGCCAACCACACCGACCCAAGCGGAGCGAAGAGCAAAGGATGGCAAACCGATGGCACTTGTGAGGCTGGGTTTATCGGTCTCCTTTATGCTGGCATTAGCGCAGGAGGCAGTGCTTTGGGCGCAGCCTCAGGCCTTGGCACCATCAGCGATTTGGCCTCTATCTTTAGCACCCTTTCCACCATTAGCAATGGTGGCATGGCCCAAATGCTAAAATCGCCCACAGTGCCCAACTACACCACCCAGCAGCAACTTGCCACCAACAGCAACGGCCCCGCCACTTATGGCGGTTCTACTTCCGATTTGCATAGTGGAGCTTCGGAGGTTGGAGTTACTGGCCCTCCTGCTGGAGACCCCAGTGCTTTGCAGATGGGGAATGATATGACTAAAAAGAGTGTTAGTGATTTGATGACAACTGGTGTGGAAGTATATCGAACTAATCCTCCAAGTTCAAATCAACCTATAAAAAACGAAAATTATGGCCAAGTTGTACAAGATGGCATTGCCGACCAAGTAGCTTGGACTGTCAACACAAGTGCAACCATTTATAATAATTCAACCCAATCTGTCCTACCGCCAAAACTACATGTAAGTGTCTTTGTGGACAATGTAGTGGTTGCCAGTGGTGCACAAACCAAGACCTCATCCATTGCCAAATTGTATGATGATAAAGGCAATTTTATCGCTTCAAAATCTTTGAGTATTCCAAATGTAAATGGCCCAACTATTGAGCCTCAAGGCTATGTTGGGAATGCAGAATTTAGCTTACCCAAACCTGATAGCAATGGGAAAGTGCCGTCATTTGAAATATATATTGAAACAAGGTTCTATGTGAAAGTGGACGGTTTTTGGCCGCAGCCAACAGTTCCTTTTAGCATAGGCTTACTTCCCAATTTCTCATTCGAAAGAATTCAAATTTTACCGGCATTACAATGAAATCTAAGTTAATTATTATTTGTATCTTAATGATTCCCACACTTGGCTGTATCTCAGATGGCGAGTCAGAATTCAAGAAAAAAAGAACATCTAGTTGTGTGATGTTAACTGAGAGTGCTAATAATTTATTTAATGAATGGAGTATTAATCGTGACAAAATTGAGTTAGTAGATTCAATTTTAGCTTTAATTAATAAAGCAATTGATTGCGATTCAATCTATTCGATGAACTACTCACTAAAATTTAATATTTTAAGAGAAACGAAAAGAGTTCCGGAATGCATAGAAACTCTTTTGATTATGGAAAAAATTTCCCCGAGTATTGATGGTTCTCAGATAGCCCATTTAGCTCAGTGCTACTATCTAATAGGTGAAATGGATTCATTTGATTATAGAAAGAATCAGGCATTCCAATTAGCCAAGGAATATCACGACAAGAAAAAAGATTATTTTTCATTCACAAATTTATTGGCCTTAACAACGATGCTTGATGGTGCAGAAGCGGCCAGAGAAATTGTTGAGCAATCAAGTTATATTCAATTGCATCCTGAAAAAAAGGCGGATTGCCTTAAAATAATTGATACCATCATTGCACAAAGCAACAGAGCCAAACAGTAATTTTAGAATTAAAATGAGACCAAATGCTACAATCGCCCACAGTGCCCAACTACACCACCCAGCAGCAGCTAGCCACCAACAGCAACGGCCCCGCCACTTATGGCGGTTCTACTTCCGATTTGCATAGTGGTGTGGGAATGAGTTTTGAAGGGGGAGCGGAGACAAGTTCAACGGCAAATTCAGATAAACCCGCCAACGATAAATACGAAGAAGCAATTTTGGCAGGTGATATCGTATATACAAAGAACTATGGATGGGTTGATATGAATCATGCCTTTGAACCGTCAACTAGAGCGAATGTAGGAGCAGATAATCTTTGGCGTCAACTTCAAAATCAGACGGGCGAAACCAAAGATGGCTACTTTAAGGTAACATCTATGCAAGACGCAAGTGTTGCGGGTATGCTTCCTGGAGTTATTGGCGAATATTGGGTGAAAATTGGACTTTCTGGGTCAGATATGATTGATGTTGCAGTTCATATTTTAAAAGAAGTTTCGTTAGCGTTCGAAGCATTGCAGGGCATGGCCTTTTGGAGCGGTTCATCGTTCGAACCTGCCGATTTACCATCCAATATGTTGGGCCTCTATCGAGCTATATTTCCAACAATGACTCAGGCGTACATAGAATTGCTAATAGAACCGCTCACGCCTGCCCAATCCTTAGAAGTGTATAGACAATACCCCGGCACATTCACTTCAAGTGAATATAAGAATCATTCTTTCTCACCCAAGTTTTTCGAGAATAAATTTTCGCCAGACTTTCCAATGGTGCCTATTGAGCTTACTCGATTATTATTTAATGCCATTATACCCAATGAGAACCTCATAAGAATAAATCTTAAACCCAAATACTAATGTATAGCAAAAACATTAACATCCAAAGCTTGGTTGTTGGTATTTTATTGTGTTCAGGCTGCACTTGGTTTGACCAACATCTCGTTTGCACCAAGACATTTGACAATAACTTAAAAATTGATATATATCAGGAAAATAGTATTGAGCAAGCTAATAAAGTATATTACCAAATGGAATATTCTAAATCCAATCCGAAAGAAAAAAATAGGATATTTGCAACTTCTGACCGGCTTGATGACTGTTCTTATATTA
>JAYSWI010000506.1:0-3723 GCA_043718125.1 Flavobacteriales bacterium | reverse complement strand
ACAAACGATGCCTTCTAACAATTTTTAAAGCTTCCTTTTTTCCCTTTACAGTAAGCGTGACACCGTAATACTTCGTGTATTTAACCCACCCATGGTCACTCAGCCTTTTCAACATTTCGCTAACTGATGACGCCTTGGTTTGCATCCTTTCTGCCAGCGAGGTGGTGAGTACTTTTTCTTTAGAATGGCTAAGTGCGTATATCGCTTTTAAATAGTTATCGGTGGACTCAGACATTTTTTTATTTGCGGTAAACATAAATATTAATCTAGAATATCCTAAACTATTATTTAGGCTACGCTAAATATTGTCAATTTTCATTCGACATTATTATTTTCGCTAAATGAAAACACTTTTTCTTGTGCGCCATGCCAAATCAAGTTGGGATAATCCCAACTGGACCGACTTTGAAAGACCCCTCAACGAAAGAGGTAAGCGTGATTTGCTTTTTATGTCCTCAAAGTTTTCTAAAAGTGACAATAGAATTGAACGTGTTATTTCAAGCAATGCTGCACGGGCCTTTGTAACAGCCAAATCATTTTGCGCAGCGTTATCATTATCAGATTCACAATTCATTTTAGAACCTGAGATTTATGAGGCTTCACTTCCTATGTTATTAAGTGTAATCCATGATATTCCAGAACCTGTAGTGACAGTCATGATGTTTGGACACAATCCAGGATTTTCACAATTGGCATTTTACCTGACAGGTCAATACTTCGAAATGAGTACCTGCTCCATCGTACACATTGAGTTTGCAGAAAAGCAATGGAAACTCATCAATGCGAATTCCGGTTTTCTAGTTGATTTTGATTTTCCTAAAAAACATTTATGTCAATGAGGATCGTGAAACGGGCAAACGACACGTTAATATTTTGAACCAAAATAACAAACCATCGAATAGGTATGTAGCCATATATGATTACGCTGCAAGGCAAGCGCAACAAAGCAGTTGGACAGTATAGACAGACTTTAGTTGTCCTTAAATGTTCAAACTCCAAGAAAGACATTTGAACTTACAATACTTTAGCACCCCATAAACAAGAGTGTAATTGCTCACTATTTATGGGAACGTCAGAAAATATAAAATACATTTTTGTTACCGGAGGTGTAACGTCCTCTTTAGGCAAAGGAATCATCTCTGCTTCACTTGCTAAACTCTTACAGTCGCGCGGATATAGAGTTACCATTCAAAAATTAGATCCATACATCAACGTAGATCCCGGAACGCTTAATCCTTATGAGCATGGCGAATGTTTCGTGACGGATGACGGAGCGGAAACAGATCTTGATTTGGGACATTATGAAAGATTTTTAAATGTTCCAACCTCACAAGCCAACAATGTTACCACAGGTCGCATTTACCAAAGTGTGATTGACAAAGAACGCAGAGGAGAATATTTGGGCAAGACCGTTCAAATCATTCCTCATATCACTGATGAAATAAAGCGATGTATTCAGATTCTAGGCTCCAAAAGCGATTATGATTTTGTGATTACAGAAATAGGAGGCACCGTTGGCGACATAGAGTCATTGCCCTACGTGGAGGCAGTGCGGCAATTGAAATGGGAAAAGGAAGATGATGTAATTGTAATTCATCTCACACTGATTCCATACTTGAGTGCTGCAGGCGAGTTGAAAACCAAACCAACACAACATTCGGTAAAAACATTGTTAGAGAACGGTGTACAACCTGACATTCTTGTATGTAGAACCGAACATCATCTTTCAGCACAGATACGAAATAAGATTGCGAAATTTTGTAACGTAACGGCCAATGCGGTCATTGAAAGTATTGATGCGTCAACAATTTATGATGTGCCAATGATGATGCTGGAAGAAAAACTAGATGAGGTGGTGCTGGAAAAACTTGGAGTAAAATCCAAACGCAAACCGGATATGAAGAAATGGATTGATTTTTTGGACAGGCACAAAAACCCAAAAAGCAAAGTCACCATTGCTTTGATTGGGAAGTATGTAGAACTAAAAGACTCCTACAAGTCCATTGCAGAATCCCTCATTCACGCAGGTGCTGCCAACGAGGTAAGAGTGGATGTGCGATGGATACACTCAGAAGAATTGACTATTAGAAATGCAATAGAAAAATTGGCAGGTGTGGATGGCGTATTGGTGGCACCCGGATTTGGCTCGCGGGGTATGGATGGCAAGCTGGAGGCCATAAAGCATGCCCGCCAAAACAACATTCCATTTTTTGGAATATGTCTGGGAATGCAAATGGCTACCGTGGAATTTGCACGCAACGTACTTGGCCTTACAGATGCACATTCTACTGAAATGAAAGAATACACCGCACACCCGGTTATCAGCTTGATGGCCGAGCAAAAAAGTGTAATAAACAAGGGAGGAACAATGCGTCTGGGTTCTTATCCCTGCAAACTTTTGAAAGACAGTAAAGCCCAAAAAGCCTATGGTGTTGACCTTGTTGAAGAACGGCACCGTCATCGTTTCGAATTCAACAACGAATACAAAGCACAATTTGAAACAGCAGGATACAAATGCACGGGCATCAATCCTGAAAGCGGCCTGGTGGAAATAATTGAATTGGACAATCACCCCTATTTCGTAGCATCACAATTTCACCCTGAGTACAAAAGCACGGTCATGAATCCGCATCCTTTGTTTGTTGCATTTGTGAGGGCTGCAAAAAAATATCATGCCTTAAAAGTGAATGCCGGTGTAGAAGAATTACATCAATGATTTGTTTCCAATATTCCTTTTGAAGATGACCCAACCAATTCGTTTTTTTCTTTTGTTATTGTTCGCGATAAGCGCCTGTTCGGGAGAACAAAAAGTAAAAGAGCAAGATTGTTTAGCCGCCAATTATTTCATCAAAACAGACAATGGGATTCAAGATGGCGGCATCCAAATGATCCCGATAGAAACCGAAAAAGGCATTTTTAATATTTGGACAAAACGCGTTGGCAACAATGTAAAAACAAAAATTCTTTTGTTGAATGGCGGCCCCGGATGCACACACGAATATTTCGAATGTTTTGAAAATTTTCTGCCACAAGAAGGTGTAGAATTTATCTATTACGACCAACTTGGATGCGGCCATTCCGACAACCCAAACGATACCAACTTGTGGGACCTTGCGCGATATGTAGAAGAGCTGGAGCAGGTGCGAATTGCACTGAACCTCAACAATGAAAACTTCTATTTGCTTGGCCACTCGTGGGGAGGAATATTGGCTTTGGAATATGCCCTGAAATATCAGGACAACATCAAAGCACTTATCATTTCTAACATGATGAGCAGTTGTCCTGATTATGGAAAATATGCAGATGAGGTGCTGGCAAAACAAATTCATCCGTTGGTATTGGATTCCATACGAGCCATTGAGGCAGCAAATGATTTTAGTAATCCAAAATACATGGAGTTGCTTCAACCACATTTTTACCAGCAGCATATATGTCGTATTCCAATATCAGAATGGCCGGAGCCAATGACGCGATCTTTTGGCCAGACCAACCAGTCATTATACGTCACCATGCAAGGGCCAAGCGAATTTGGTATTGCCGGCAAATTGACACATTGGGATAGAAAATTGGACTTGCCGAAAATCAAAATTCCCACGCTCATTATTGGAGCTAAACACGACACAATGGATCCCGACCACATGCGCTGGATGAGCATACGGGTGCAGAATGGTAGCCATCTCCATTGTCCAAATGGTAGCCACATGAGTATGTATGATGACCAGA
>JAYSWI010000505.1:0-3728 GCA_043718125.1 Flavobacteriales bacterium | reverse complement strand
GTGTCGAATTCCATCCACTTGCGTTGATACAATAGTTGTCAATCCATAATGAGCAAACGGATTATACTTTTTCAGTAGGCCCAAATTATGAATTGGTCCGTTTTATTTTGCGCCTCAATTGTGTTCTCTCTACCTCATCTGCCTTCGGCATCTTCTCACCTCATCCGGCCTTCTGGCTTTTGCCAGAAGACCACCTTCTCCTGCGGGAGAAGGGTAACGGAATACCTGTTTTTAGGAGAAGAGAATCGGCAAATTTCTTGAAGAGAAAATGGCTGGCCTACTTCATAATTAGAAATGGATAACGCAGAATAGCAAACAAATCTTTATTTGATATTTGATTCTCCGCAATTGTTCCTTCATGTTTGAACTCACATTGACTGTTGCAAATCAACAGCTGCTACTTTGACAAAGTAACAGTTCCTTTGAATACCAACTCTTCCGATGCAACACCTTTTTCATCCAACAATTTGAGTGAAATGAGATAAGGATACACACCAGATTCAACATAATATTCGCCAACCTCTCCGCGCCCTCCTGTCCATGGAATGTTGTGGTCTATGCTCTCCCAAAAAAGTTCGCCCCAACGGTTGTAAATCTTTGCGCTATACTCAATAATATTATGACCACTAACGAACCAGAAATCATTGAGGCCATCGCTGTTGGGTGTGAAGCTTGACGGAATAAATATGGAGCCGGGGCAAAGTTCCTCCACTGCTATGGTAAAAGAATCTTCACACCCAAAAGGGGTAGTAATATTTACATCAAAAAGACCTTCACTAATTGCAGAATAAACTTGACCTGTGTAACCCGAACTCCAAGAATATTGACTTCCGTTGTTAAGCGCATCTAATTCCAAAATATATGGAGGAAATCCAAAACAAAATTCTGCCGTTGGCCCAAATGGTTCTATTGGTAAGGGATTAAACAAAACCATGATATCATCAGTCGTGGTACATTGGTGAAAACTTACAGCCACAGAATAGTTGTTTGTTGAACTAACATTAATAGTTTGGCTGGTAGCTCCTGTACTCCATAAATAATTAAAGGCAACACCAAAAGGTGCTGTTAAAATTACATTGCCAGGCTCACATAGCGATGTATCGCCACCAAGTTCAAATACCGGATAATCAAAAACGTCCACTTGCACTTCATCCTCGCTAAAACATCCGTCTGGGCTAGTAACTTCTACATGATACAATCCTGTCTGATTCACTGTAATTGAAGATGTAAAAGCTCCGTTGCTCCAAACAAAATCATAGTCTTCCGGCCAGCCTGTCATCAAAGTGACATCTTGATCTGCACAAAAACCTGTGTCAGATCCAAGATCGGTAGCCTCAACAATGTTGGTAACAAAAACCGTATCCTTCGCGCTGCATCCTGCCAAGTTAGTTGCTGTTACAATCAAATTTGCTGTAGCATTTGAAGCCATTGTAGTCACTGCCAAATTGGGATTAGTAACCAAAACCGCTGGTGTCCAACTATAACTTAAAGCACCGCCCACACTTGCAGTTGCAATAAGCTCTAGCCCTTGTGTGATGCACAATGCGGCTTCTTCTGGCGTGGCGTCCACAGTAAAAAGCGGCAATACATTGATGGCCACATCATCCGAGAGGGAACAACCGCTTGGCGTATGTGTTACTGTGCAGATATAATTTGTATTGACGTTAGGTGTAGCATCCGTATTTGCGCTAGTTGGTGTCGCAACATTAAGCGCAGGCGACCATTGGTAAGTAACATTTGGAGGATTTCCAACCAAATCAGCTTCAAGTGCAATTGTTTCTCCCGCGCAGATTATTAAATCATTGGTGCTGACAGAAAGATCTAAAAGGACGCCAACAGTAATATCTACAGATCCAGTTGTTTCGCATCCTTGCTCGCTGGTAACGGATACATTATATGTGGTGGTAACGTTGGGTGATACTGTTGGAGTAGGACTGAACGGGTTGTTTATTTCAATATTAGGTGTCCATAAATAATCATAATTGCCTATGGCATTAGGTATGGCTTGCAACTGTATTCCTTGCACATCACATACGGTAGTGTTGGGCGTCATGTTCAACAAAAATGCTTGGCCCACATCTACAAATAAAGAATCGAAATACGTGCATCCCGTAAGTGGGTCTGTCATTTCAACTATATAAGTAGTACTTACCAAAGGCGAAGCAAGTGGAGAAGAAATGGTGGCGGAACTCAATCCAACTATTGGCGTCCATTGATAGCTATATGCTTCGGTATTCAAGCTTCCCACATATACATTGTCTATTACCCAATTGTCCTGATTGTTGGCGAAAGCACCCACTTGTTTCCATCTGAAGCGTGTATTAGCGCCCTGTGCTCCCGCAGGAATTGTTACGGCCAAGCTCACAAAATTTGCATAAGACGCTTCATAAAATATTTGAATATCATTCCAAGGGCCATTGTTATTAGAATAAGAAAGAACAACATTGTCACCTGGCTCTGTATTGTCGCATGGGGCAACTCCATTGGATATTTTTAAAGAGAAATAAACTGATCCGCCATCCGTAACATCAATAGGATTTGAAATAGCCTCGCGCGGTGCAGCACCATTGAAGTACAGCGCATTTCCATCCACCGCTCCACATATTGTATTGGCTGTGCCGTTGGTCACTGCTTCCCAATTGCCCCAAGAAACTCCAGGGTCAAAATCTTCTGACCAAATGCGGACTTCTGTCGAGACTTGTAATTGTGCGCCATCGCCAGCACAGAACAAAACGTCCTCTGGTGTCACAGCTAGTTTGGTGATATTACCATCATCAACAACAATAGTAACTGAAGCTTGATTGGAAGCACAATCTGTGGGTGTAGAAACTACAACTGTGTAAGTTGTGGTTTCAAGCGGTGTGGCCACAGGATTGGCTATGTTCGGATTGCTGAGGCCAGCCGTTGGTGTCCAAGAATAAGTATATACTCCGGAAGTTGGATAGGCTATTACCTCCAACTGCGTGCTTTGGTATTGGCAGATAGTGGTGCTTGGAGAAATTGTAAGTGGTGGCGGTGCAATTACTTCCACACTGAAATAAAATGGTTCAGTGCATCCACTTGCAGGTTGGCTTCCTACACCAACATAAATTCCATTCTGAATCGGTATGGGCAGTGCATATTGGTATCCTTCAAAAAGTATGACTTCGGGAGCGGTGTAATTATACCATATAGGATCGAAATAGTTTTGGCTTATTTCGAGAATCACGGCATCGTTGGTGCAAATAGCATCATCAATAATAATGGGCGCAACAGGGCTAAATGACCCAACTGAATATGCATAACTTTCGGCTTCGCCATTTCCATATACATAAGCAGTAACACCTCCACCAGGTGCCTCCAGCGTGTGGCTGCCTTGGGTGATTTCGAATCCACACCAAACTTGAGAATCACAATTGATGAAGGGTTGAAAAAGAGCAGGATCAATCACTACACCATCGAAGGCCACATTTCCAATGTCATCTGAATTGATTATTACATTGACATAATGCGCAGTGATGACAACCGACTGCACGGTGCTGAATGTGATGTTGTCTATTTTTTTATCCGCAGCATCCAGCACCACCATTGCCGGATCGCCATTGCCACCGCACGAAATTCCTTCCATGTATTGAATGACAGCAATGGGATTATTGGATTGAATACAATGTGCTATTTCTTCATACTGAAACTCTTCGAACTCACCTGCATCTAAGGCAAAAGGTGCAGCTCCATCTACAACAACTGAG
>JAYSWI010000504.1:0-3729 GCA_043718125.1 Flavobacteriales bacterium | reverse complement strand
AGGTGCTGCATTCATAGCTGGCTCTCTTCTTTTGTTCATTGCACTTGTTATTGCATACATCACTTTGGAGCACAATCTGAAACGCAAGAAAACAATAGAACCCTCCAAAACCTTTGAGCTAAATGACGAAAAACAATAAAGCCATTTTTCTTGATCGGGACGGTGTTATCAATCACGACCCTGGCGATTATACAATGTGCATGGAAGAATTCACGCTGCTACCAACAGCAGTCGAGGCTATGAAGTTGGCTTGGGATGTTGGTTACAAAATAATTGTTATTACCAATCAAGGTGGAATTGCAAAGGGTTTGTACACTGCTGCTGAGGTGCAAAAAATGCACAAATATCTATTGGATGTTTGTGAAAAGCATAGTGTTGAAATAACACATATTTACTATTCGCCACACCATCCCGATTTTGGAAATTCACTGAGTAGAAAACCAAATTCACTTCTAATAGAAAGAGCATTGGCAAGGTATACATTGAACCCAGAGAATTGCATCATGATCGGAGACAAGGCTCGCGATGTGCAATGCGCAAACGCTGCCGGAGTCCGTGGTATGCTTATGCCCACCAATGGTAATTTATTAGAACATGTTCAATCATTTTTGCAAACACAAAAGCAAGCATGAACTACGTCTTTCATAGAGGAGAATATGTAAACGAAAATCAAGCGACCATCACTCGCGACAATCGCGCATTTCGCTTCGGTGATGGTTTTTTTGAAACGATGCGCGTAATGAATGGACGCATTCTTTACATAGAAAATCATTATGCCAGAATACTGGATACTGCGAAGGCACTCAAAATGCAGCCAACGGAAAACTTTTCTCAAGAGCTTTTGCTTTCTCAAATCAATGGATTGCTCGCTCGCAATCAGATAACAGCGGGAGGAAGAGTGCGCATCACGTTCTATCGAAAAAGTGGTGGTTTTTTTCTTCCAAAACATGACGAATTGGGCAGCTACATGGAAGCCGAAGCTATTGTTGACAATGAGTTTGTATTGAATCAAACCGGCAAAATGGTGGACATCTTTTCTGACTTCAAAAAGGATGTCAATAAGCTGAGTTTGTACAAAACTCTAAATGCCCAATTGTATGTGATGTCCGCTATCCATTCGCGCGAAAAAGGTATTGATGAGGCACTTATACAAAACACGAAATTCTCCATTATCGAAGGCACCAGCAGCAATCTTTTTATAGTAAGCAATGGTGTGCTTTACACCCCAACTTTGGAGGATGGATGTGTGGCTGGCACCATGCGCATGAACATCATTAACCTGGCTCTTGAGAATAAAATAAAGGTGTATGAGTGTACTTTGAATCCTCAAAATTTATTGAGTGCTGATGAAATGTTTCTTACCAATGCAGCACGTGGAATAGAATGGGTGGTTGCATACAGAACCAAACGCTACTTCAACGATATGTCTAAAAAGGTGATACGCATCCTGAATGAATCTGCTAGGGAGTATTCTAAGAAAACAATTTAAAAAATCTTATTGGGATGACTTTTTTTGGTTGAGGAGAATTCTCACAAAATCTCCGATAATTTCGAAGTTGTTTCAAGTCGTATTCCTCGCTCGGTGTTTTGAACCGTGCAGCATTCATTCTCGCTATCATGTTCTAACACAAGCACAAAACCATTGTCAGCCGCACGTTGCAAAAATTTACCTTTTTCCTCTAGCGTGATAAGTGGGCGCGTGTCATACCCCATCACATAAGCCAACGGTATGTGTCCAACACTTGGCAACAGATCGGCCATATAACAAATGGTTTTTTCATTGTATGGAATATGCGGGATCATCATGCTGTCAGTATGTCCATCTACAAACAAAACATCAAATCCAAGTGAGGTAGGTGAGATGTCAGCGGTTCTGTCAATGAATTTGAGTTGTCCACTTTCTTCAATGGGCAAAATATTTTCAGTAAGAAAACTTGCCTTCTCTCTATCGTTTGGTTTTGTTGCCCAATGCCAATGTCGCTCATTGCTCCAGTAAGTTGCATTTTTAAATGATGGCTGAAATCTTTCTTTAGCAGAATCAAATTCTATAGCCCCACCGCAATGGTCAAAATGCAAGTGTGTTAAGAAAACATTGGTGACATCATCACGATGAAATCCTTTGGCAGCAAGCGATTTGTCTAGTGAGGCTTCTCCATGCAAAAAGTAATGACTGAAAAATTTTTCACTTTGTTTATTCCCTATACCCGCATCTATAAGCGTTAGATTTTTTCCATCCTCTAAGAGCAAAAGACGCATGGCCCAACTACACAAATTGGAGGCATCAGGCGGATTGGTTTTTTGCCATAAACTTTTGGGAACTACTCCAAACATTGCACCTCCGTCCAATTTAAAAAAGCCGGTTTCTATTGTGTGTAACGTCATTTTAATATTTGCTAGGATAAATTATCTTATGAAAACCTTCTCTGTGAAAAGTGTTACATTTCCGTGAGTTGAAATGTGTAGAAGATAAATTCCGGAACTGAATTCCGCAGTGCTCACAAGCAAGTTTGAATTTTTAGAAAGTCCTTTTTCGTGAATTATTTTTCCAGTCATATCCATAATTTGCACCAAACAATCCGAATTCATTTGAGAATTTTCTACTCTAATTTCTTTTTTTAAAAGGTCGTTTTGCACACGGAAAATTGGAACAAGAGGGCTGATGACATTTGCAGTTGAGATGTCAATAGTTACATCATCAACCAATAAAATAAATTCGAATGCTGCACTGAAGCAATGAAAGGCAAAGACTTGCTGACCGCTACTCTCAGGAGTGTAACTGAAGGTAGCACTTTCATATTCTGTATTGGTAATTGCGGTGTTGCTCCAAAGCGGAATTTCGCTCATACTGGCTGCATTTGCTGCTTCGCCAACAAGTATTTCCAGTTTTTCAGTACTGTTGAAAATGCTCGCAACAGAGTAGAAAAATGTAACTACATATTCTTCTCCAGCCATCATTTCGATAGCAGGAGTAAATAAAAAATCGTCATTCGCCACATTGGGATTACTGAATAAGTGCACCGCAGTGCTATCTGTATTCGCGTTCTGAATGCTGCTAGTATTTTTTATTATTTGCCAACCTTGGTTGCCAAAGTCTTGAGGGTTCAAATCTTGTGCTGTCCAGCCTTCCGGAAAATTTTCGTTCAGCGTTCCAACTTGACCTTCAAACCCTGTGTAGTATGGAAAGCTAGAAATTACTTGAGCCGTAGCAGAGGTGCAAATTGCGAAGGTGAGTGATAATATAAATTTTGTCATCTGTGCATTTTATTTTGACTTAAAATTAAAAAAAAACGGTGTGTTTACAAATTGGAAATTCCTACTTTTTTATACAAATATTTTTTATCGGACAATTCAAAAATGATGAAGTCTGCCAAGTCGCCTGTGGTGATGCTCCAACCCTTGGTAGGATAAATTTCTTGTGTTTTATATACACCGCTTCTTTCACCTTCGGCTATTAACGGTGGGCACACAAATGTGAACTCAAGACCTGACGTAAGCAATGCATCAAGCACTCGAATATGTGCTTGTGTTACTTCGAAATATTCTTTAGGAAAAGTGATTGTTTCATACACTTTTAAATGTTCGCTTGCTTGCAAGGCACCAATGCCACCAATGGCAATCAGGCGCATCACCTTGTGCTCGCGCATTGCATTGATGATGTGATGGATGAAAACTTGGCGGTGCGAAATCTCAATTGAATTTAAACAGGAAATCACTGCATCTTTTCCTTTG
>JAYSWI010000503.1:0-3730 GCA_043718125.1 Flavobacteriales bacterium | reverse complement strand
CATGACCATTCCAAGTTCCATGGTAGCCATCACTTTCAAAAACAACAGTGCCCCAAACATTAAAAATGATGAGTTTATTTTCTGGAAAATTTTCAATTCCGGGCATTTCGAAATAGTCATTTACACCATCGCCATCAGGTGAAAATCCTTCCGGAATTACTACCTCAGAAAAGGAGCAATCAGGAACAAAAACCGATACCATGGTAGTATCGGTGCAGCCAAATGCGTCTTCAATACTTAATTGATATTGGCCTTCATGTACTCCCGTTAAATTGGGTGCAATAGGTGACATCCAAGTGATTTGATAAGGGCCGTTAATGCCTCCACTTCCCACTATTGAAATATCAGTAGTTTGTTCTAAACAATTATCATTGGTTTGTGAGAATGTTGCTTGCAGCGGAACCGAATTGTCAAACCCAACGTCAAAAATGAATTCTGCTGTTGGAGCGCATCCGCCATCATCTTCTATTGTCAAAATATATTGTCCAATAGGTAGATTATTGAGCTGATTTAGACCTGGCATCCACTGCCCATCATTGTTCGACCACGTCTTAGTGTATGGCCCAAATCCACCACTAAATGCAAAGGTTATACTTCCGTTACTAACGCCATCACAATCTGTATTTGTGATGGTCGAATTCGTAATTTCAATTTCATTTGATTTGATGAAAACTTGTTTTGACAATTGAACACAGCCTTGCACCGCATTGTTGTCGCAAACAGTGAAGTAGAGGTACGCAGTGCCTACATAATTCAATTCGGGTTCAAACACAAATGCACCTGTTGCCTCATAAGTTATTGTACCGTGTGTGCAACTTGCGGTTGTTACAGTTACCGCTTGTCCTTCCACATCAAAATTGTAAGAATATAAATCGCCTTGAAGCGGTGTGTCTTGACAAATAGGGGGAGCTGATACTAAAGTCGTGTAAGGCAAATCATTTATTGGCAACACTTGAATTACGCATTGCCCGATGGTACACTCGCTTTCGAACAATGCGTCACAACACCAATAATTAAATAATATAGTTCCAGAGTAGTTCTGTGGAGGATAAAAAGTAAATGAACCAGCACTATTAAAGTCGAGGCTTCCAGTTTGAGGTGCATCCAGAATTTCGTACAACAAAGTAGCACCTTCCACATCCAAATCATTGGTAGAAATATTGCCTACAAAGGAGACATCCTCATTAGTCGAAAAATTTTCATACAAGACAATTGGCGCATCATTCACTGGTAAAATGTGAATGAGAACTGATGCTGAGTCACACTCATTTATTTCATTACACATTGCATAAGTAAAAACAACATTGCCATAAAAATTAGATGCTGGGTTGTATGAAAATGAGCCGTCATTGTTAAAGTTCAAAATTCCAACTCCAACATTATTGGCCACAGAATAACTGACTATTTCTTCAAAAGCAATAGTGTCGTTTGCGGCTACAGAACCCAAATATTGGGAATCTTCATTGATAGAAATGGTATCGTTTATTGCAATAGAAATTGCATAGATTTTCACATTGAAGTAAAAACAAAACAAAAAAAGGAGGGGTGGTAATGTGCAGGTTTTCATTCTTTACTGCTTTACAAATTTTATTTCTGCCGTTTGATTAGTCTGCCAAAGGCGAAGTATATAAATGGCTTTGTTTAGTGTTTGAGTTTCCACTTTGGCTAGCACGTATCCTTTGGGGGCATTGAATACGCCACCCTGAACCTTGCGCCCTTCCATGTCCAATACTTCGTAATTGACAGGTGAGTCTGTTTGGTTGTGAAATGAAAAAGTTAAGTCATTGTGCACAGGATTTCCAAAAACATTCAGCACTTGTATTTGTGGTTGGTGGTCATAAATTATTTCTATATGTTTCTTTTCATCATCATCCAATGCAGTCAAATCAATGTATGCACCGTTGGAGTGAATGATCCATTTCACGCTGTGGTCTATGCTCCAATTTTCTAATTGACACTGCGAACCGAAAATGAGTTTGGAGCCTTGTGAAGCATAAATATTTACGTTTTCATTTTCATAAATCGGAGTGTGGTTGGCGATAATTATTTTGCAGTTGATATTCAACTCCGTATTCTTTTCTAAATAAATATTGCTACCGCCATAGGTGGCCAAAATGCCTTGGCCGTGTGGGCCATAGATAAAACTGGCATTTTCTTTCACCACCATACTCGCATCCCTATTGTATTGCATGCACGACCTGCCACTCATGAAACTAACGTTGGAGCCTTCGTGATGCACATAATGTCCGCCACCTTGTATGATGGCATCGAGATATTGGCCAATACAAATCTCGCCATAATTTTGATAGTCTAAAAGATGACGAAGGCTGTCATCTCCCTCAACCAGTGCACCTCTGAAATAGGTGAATGGCTGCAACTGCAAGGTTGAAAACTCATCAACTTCTATGGTAATTGTTTGCTGCGTTGCTGCATTCAATGCAGGTGCTAATTCGAAATAGTATTTGTTGCTTTCCGATGGAAAACCAGTGCCTTGCCAAGCAACCAAATACGGCACGGCACCCGGACATCCAAAGGTGCCATTTTCGATATCGCACCACTCCCAATTTCCACCAAACTGGTATGTGTTTTCTTTCCAATTGAAATTGCTGATATTACTTTCTGTAACAGTTTGCGTACAGAAAGTTTCCATTTTCCCAATGTGTGCTGATTCAATAATGAAAGAATTATCTATGGGCGCGCTTTCAAAATTCAACTGAAAAACGAGTTCTTTCAGCTCGTTGCCCAACACAAAATATTCTGTAGGGAAACAGAATGCGAATTCAACACCGCACGCATTCCAAGGCGCATCATAAATAAAAAACTCTTGTGTGTACCAACGCATGGTGTTGGTGGTGTCGGAGTCTGGTACACTGATGCCAAGCCGCACTCCATCGCACAATTGGCCATCGCAATAGTTGATGTTGAAAAGATCAAGTTCACTCATTTCGGTCGTCATCCAGTGAAACATATAGGCCGCATTTTCTGCCAATGTCATGGTTGGCATATTTCTTAATTTCAAATAAACGGGACGCGACAAATCCGCTTGCGAATATGGAATTTCGATATAGCTATTTCCTGCCACATCAATACAAATAGCGGAGTCAACAGGACTGTTCCAAAAGCCATCCACTGTTTGATATGCGCTCCAGTTTTCTAGGTTTTGAATGTTGGTCAAGCCATCATAACAAACTTCGGTTGTCGGGTTTTGATAGTTCCACAATTCGGCCTGTGCAAAGGAGAGGATTGGGAAAATTGAAATCAGGATGAGTAGTTTTTTTTTCATCTAATAAGGTTTTTTTGACTAAGGTTGAAGATATACATAGAAAAATGACACCACCCTAAAATGTGTTCTAAGTCATGCCGTTTAAAGTCCAAGGTCGCGTTCTTAATCTGGTGTAGGTAATTTTTTTTCCTTCATTTAGCCACCTTTGCTCATAGTATGTTTTGTATCCAAGTATTTCTTTCCAATCATCACTTAGTGTGTTGAAATATGTACCATACAGATCAGGAGAGTGTGACTCCAATACAAATGGTGTGGCTTCAATTTCCTCTAATGCTAGTTCATACACCACAGGGTTGTCGTGTTTGATGTGTATGTGTCCTCCGGTTTTCAAAAATTTCATGTATTTATTCAGCACGTACCAAGTGGAAGTGATGCGCCTATTTCCCTTTTCATCCTTTGGCTGTGGGTCGCTGAAGGTGAGCCAAATTTCGTCTATTTCGTTGTGGC
>JAYSWI010000502.1:0-3731 GCA_043718125.1 Flavobacteriales bacterium | reverse complement strand
GCTCTAGCCAACTGAGCTATACCCCCAATATTTCAAACTTCGGTATTCGTCCCGATGACCTTCCCGCTTTTCAATACGGGAAGCCTAGCCTCTTGATTGCTATCGGGAGAGCTATACCCCCTTTTTTTAGGGCCGCAAATGTATTCGAGTAGGTATGGAATCAAAATTTATTTTCATTAAGAATGCAACACATGCGCAATCCCATTGGTCAAAGGTTTGTGTTCTGACTCATTTACAGTTCATGGTTTTGGTTAAGGATAGAAATTCGCCTCTTCATTTTTTTTGAAGGGGCGATTTCGTTTTTATTGGTTCGTATTTGGTGAATAAAATTCGCACAATAAGACGCATTCAAAACCTTCTATCTAAACAACTTTGCCATCACACATTATCCAAAAACAAACTCATGGTGAACCAAAAAACAAAAGCGATAACTCTGTCCAAAACCATTGACTTCGTTCGCGAATTTCATGACGCTTTCGGATTACCCGTGCGCCACACACCCACGGTTGAACTAAGCGAAAAAGAAATCAATCTTCGTTTCAACCTGATGAAGGAAGAAAACGAAGAATACTTAGAAGCGGCACAGAAAGGAGATATGGTGGAAGTGGCAGATGCCTTGGGTGATATGCTCTACATCTTATGCGGCACCATCAACGCACACGGAATGCAACACAAAATAGCTGAGGTGTTTGAAGAGATACAGCGCAGCAACATGAGCAAGTTGGATGAAAATGGCAAGCCTATCTATCGTGAAGATGGTAAGGTGATGAAGAGTGCGCAATACTTCCGTCCGGATATTGCGGGTGTGTTGGCGAGATAAATCTTATCGTTGCTTCCACTTTGATTGCAGCCCGAAGAAATCTTCTACATGGTAAACGTTGTCTGACTTCTTGAACAGAATGGTTCGATCATCTACAATGGTGTACTGCTTAAGCTGAGCTTTCGTCATCTGCTTCAATTCTGGAAAGAACTCAAGTGGAATAGTCAATTCAAGACAATCTTACCAGATTGCTCAAAATCCAATGAATCAAGGATAATGGGATTGTTTCTATAAGTAGTCATTTGCGCAGTGTGAGTTATTATCATGGTTTATGCTCATACTGCCTTTGATAATACTTCAGGTAATCACCCGAAGTAACATCATTCAACCATACTTCATTTTGCAAAAACCAATCAATGGTTTTGCTCAACAATAGTTCAAACGGTTGAGTAGGTTCCCAGTCAAGTTCTGTTTTTAGCTTAGTAGCATCTATAGCGTAGCGGGCATCGTGGCCAGGACGATCAGTTACGTATGTGATCAGTTGTTCACTTTCTCCATTTACACGTCCTAGTTTTTCGTCCATCAGTTTGCAAATCAGTTTCACCACATCAATGTTTTTCCATTCGTTGTTGCCGCCAATGCAATATGTATCACCTGTCTTTCCTCTATGAAAAATGACATCAATGGCTCGCGCATGATCCTCCACCCACAGCCAATCGCGAATGTTTTCTCCTTTGCCATAGACTGGTAATGGCTTCTTGTTTTTGATGTTGTGGATAATGAGGGGAATCAATTTTTCAGGAAAATGATGCGAGCCATAATTGTTGCTGCAATTGGAAATAACCACAGGCAATCCGTAGGTATGATGAAATGCGCGAACCAAGTGATCGCTCGCTGCTTTGCTAGCACTGTATGGACTTCGCGGGTCGTATGCTGTAGTTTCAGAAAACTTTCCTTCTGCCCCAAGTGAACCAAAAACTTCATCTGTACTCACATGGTAGAATTTTTTTCCTCTGAAATCACTGTTCCAACTTTCCAATGCAGCACCAAGCAGGTTGGCTGTGCCCATCACATTGGTCTGCACAAATGCATCTGGTTCACTGATGCTTCTATCCACATGGCTTTCTGCCGCAAGGTGAATTACAGCATCCGGTTTTTCTTTTTCGAACAATGCAAGGAGAAATGATTTATCGCAGATGTCTCCTTTGATGAATGAATAATTAGAAGCATGCTCAATGTCCTTGAGATTCGCCAGATTGCCAGCATACGTCAGCTTGTCGAGATTGAAAATTTGATACGATGGATACTTGGTAACAAACAACCGCACCACATGCGATCCGATAAAACCTGCGCCACCTGTTATTATTATTTTCATTTTATATCAGATGTTAGACGTAAGAAGTTAGATGTTAGATTATGTGAGGAAACTTTGCCAACTGCCTTCTGCCAACTGCCTACTTTCCTTACAGGCTCCAATAAGAGAGTTCTTTCACTTTGGTTCTGAACAATCCTTTCACGTCCACCAACGTGCCTTTTCCATCACGCATGAGCGATTTGAAATAGGCTTCATCATAGTCCAAAAATTCTTTGTGCGACACTGCTACCACTACTGCATCATAAGCTCCCGGAGTTGGCTGCTTTATCAAACCAAAACCATATTCGTGTTTCAATTCATCGCTGTCAGCATGTGGATCCACCACTTCTACTTGCACACTGAATGACTCAAGCTCGCGAATAACATCTACTACTTTCGAGTTGCGCACATCACTCACATCTTCCTTAAATGTTGCACCCATTACGAGCACTTTTGCTTCCAAAGCATTACGTCCTGCTTCAAGTATTTTTTTTACGGTTTGTTTGCCCACATAGAAGCCCATGCTGTCGTTCACGTAGCGGGCACTGCTGATTACTTTGCTGTGGTAGCCAATTTTTTTGGCTTTGTAAACCAAGTAGTAGGGGTCAACACCTATGCAGTGTCCACCTACAAGGCCGGGAGTAAACGGAAGGAAGTTCCACTTCGTTCTTGCACTTTCCAATACATCAAATGTGTTGATGCCCATTTTATTTAAAATGATGGAAAGCTCGTTGATGAGTGAAATGTTGACATCACGCTGCGTGTTCTCAATAATCTTGCTGGCCTCGGCCACCTTTATACTACTTGCACGATGTGTTCCGGCATCTACTACTACTTCATAAGTGAGCGCAATTTCTTCTAATGATTCTGCATCGCAGCCACTCACCACTTTTTTGATGGTTCGTATGGTGTGGTTTTTATCACCCGGATTGATGCGCTCAGGAGAATAGCCCACTTTGAAATCAGTGGTCATTTTTAATCCTGAAAGTTCTTCCAAAATTGGAACACAATCCTCCTCAGTGCATCCCGGATATACTGTGCTTTCATAGACAACGTAGTCGCCTTTTTTCAACACTTTGCCCACTGTGCGCGAGGCAGCAAGTACAGGGCCGAGGTCCGGCAAATTCATATTGTTGATTGGTGTAGGCACAGCAATAATGAAAAAATTCACATCGCGCATTTCTTCCACATCGGCAGTGAAGTGTATGTCGCATCCTTCAAATGCGCTGCTCTCCAATTCTTGCGATGGGTCAATGTGGTTGCGCATCATGTCCACCCGATGTTGGTTGATGTCGAAGCCTACCACTTTGAGGGTGCGTGCAAATTCCAAAGCGATGGGTAAGCCAACATATCCCAAGCCTATCACGCCAAGCTTGGCTTCTTTGTTTTTGAGACGATTGTATATCATAAAAAGGAAGTTAGAAGTTAGATGTTGGAGGTTAGATATTTTGACTTTTGAATGGTTACGCTGCAAGTCTTGTTTCTAACATCTAACCTCTAAGGTCTGAAATTTTTTTGAGGGCCGCAAATGTGCAAAAACTTGTGTTATTGACCTAAACATTCTATTCCACCATTTTGCAAACGATAGCTATCACCACTTTCGGGACAAGTGGCCAT
>JAYSWI010000501.1:0-3732 GCA_043718125.1 Flavobacteriales bacterium | reverse complement strand
TGGTCAATGGTATTGCCACAGGCAGCGATGGCATGATTGACATCACCATTGAGGGAGGCACGCCATCTTATGAAGTGATATGGATTGGCCCCAACGGTTTCACTGCCGAAACCGAAGACATATTCAGCCTTATTGACATCGGTTTATATAGTGGCTACATCACCGATGCGAATGGCTGCGAAACATCGGTGGAAGTCAATCTTACACCTGTGGAAGAAATTATTGCAAGTGCCGAAATAACAATTTCTCCCAATCCATCCGAGGCCATTTTTAATTTGAGAATAGAAGGAACTAATGGTGCTAACGTGAGCTATGCAGTGTATGATGCAAGTGGCCGCATTATTCTAAAAAAGTCAGATGGGCCTTGGACTTCAGGGCATACCCAACAAATTGATTTAGATCATTGCGCTCAAGGCATTTATCAAATAAATGTTTCTATTGGGGATGAAAACAAAACCTTTAGATTGATACTTCATTAATTATTTCAAGCATACAAAAAACAAAAATGGCAGCGTCAATCGAGCTGCCATTTTCTTGTGCTTGTGATTCAAGATTCTAAACCATTTCAATACCATTTTAAGCCGTTTGCAATGCGTCTTCAAATAGGCTATATCCTTCCATCATCTCATTCACCTTTTTGCGAACACTTTTAATTATTTCTTGATCATTTCTGCCCATCAAAGTGTCATCCATTAACGCAGCAATAGTTTCCATGTCTTTTTCTTTCAGCCCACGCGTGGTAATTGCCGGTGTACCAATTCGAATTCCGCTGGTGACCATAGGAGACTTGTCATCATAAGGCACCATGTTTTTATTCACCGTTATGTCAGCGGCTATCAACGCAGCATCCGCTTCTTTGCCCGTTATATTTTTATTTCTTAAGTCTATTAGAAAACAATGATTGTCGGTGCCACCACTTACTATTTGGTAGCCTCGCGCTATCAATGCAATAGCCAAAGCTTTTGAATTTTTGATAATTTGTTCGCCATACGTGATAAAAGAAGGCAGTAATGCCTCGCCAAATGCGATGGCTTTGGCGGCAATCACGTGTTCCAATGGGCCGCCTTGCATGCCCGGAAATACGCCACTGTCGAGCAACGAGCTCATCATTCGCAACTCGCCTTTTTGTGTTTGTAAACCATAAGGATTTTCGAAATCATTCCCCATCATGATTACTCCGCCACGCGGGCCTCTTAATGTTTTGTGGGTGGTGGTGGTTACGATGTGGCAATGCTGCATCGGGTCATTTAACAATCCTTTTGCTATCAACCCCGCAGGGTGCGAAACATCCGCCATTAGCACTGCTCCCACCGCATCAGCTATTTCTCTGAAACGCGAATACTCCCAATCGCGACTGTATGCCGATGCACCACAAATCAACATTTTTGGTTTTTCCTTTTGAGCAATATCCGCCAACACATTCATGTCCACACGGCCAGTTTCTTTATTCACCCCATAGAAAGTTGGGCGATACAATTTGCCACTGAAGTTGACTGCTGAACCATGTGTGAGATGACCCCCTTGCGATAAGTCAAGCCCGAGTATTGTGTCACCCGGTTTTAAGCATGCAAGCATTACCGCACTGTTGGCATTTGCTCCGCTATGTGGTTGCACATTGGCCCACACAGCACCAAACAATTCTTTCAATCTGTCTATTGCAAGTTGTTCTATTTCATCCACTACTTCGCAACCACCATAGTATCTTTTTTTGGGCAACCCTTCTGCGTATTTGTTGGTGAGCACACTGCCCATCGCATCCATCACTTGTTGGCTTACAAAATTTTCAGAGGCTATCAGCTCTATGCCGTGTAATTGGCGTTTATTTTCTTTTTCTATCAGGTCGAAAATTCTTGTGTCGCGCATTGTTTTATGATGAAAATGTTGGGCGAATGTAAATGGTTCTATTCTGCTACTTTAGAATAGCAGATAACAGCAGAACTGATTCATTTTTATAGTGCTTTCGCTGATTTTTTTAATAGGGTTACCAACTTAAGTCGCAGAATTTGAATTTACCATTTCGTATCGACTAGCTCTATCTTAAGGTAGGCTTGAGGCGAGCCGCGATGAACCACGAAGTGGTTGTCCTGCTATAAAAAAATATAATACGCAATGCCTTGTTCGTTAGCCTTTCAAATCTCTCGATAGCAATCGGGACTGCGACCTAATTTGGTAGCCCCAATTTTTGTTACGAATCCCTCATTCCGTCCCAACCCTGTGCCTTCAGAATTACGCCCTCGCCTGCGCGTGTGATTATTCTGCATTCGCTGCCTGCCGCATTCACATGGCCTATGATGGTGACATCATTGAGCTGCATGGCTTTGTCATAGTCTTTTTGTTTGATGGTGAAAAGCAATTCGTAATCTTCGCCACCATTCAGCGCGCAGGTTACAGGACTCAGCCCGAAGTCTTCTGCTGTAGAAATGGTATTCTGGTGCAACGGAATTTTTTCTTCATAGATGTCAATACCCACATTGCTTTCTTCAGCAATGTGTAATATTTCGCTGGCAAGGCCATCACTTATGTCAATCATGGATGTAGGCACTATCTCAAGTGTTTTCATTTGCTTGATAATATCAAGGCGCGCATCGGGCTTCAGTTGTCGCCCGAGCACATAGTCATAACCACTCAGTTCGGGCTGCATGCCGGTCGATTCGGTAAAAATTTTCTTCTCTCTTTCTAACACCTGTAGGCCAGCGAAGGCTGCACCCACATTGCCACTTACCAGCACCAAATCATTTTCGCGTGCTCCACTTCTTGTGGCTACCAGGTGTGGCTCAGCGTAGCCGATAGCGGTGATACTCAGCACCAGGCCGCTGCGGCTACTGGTGGTGTCGCCACCCACCATGTCCACTCCATAGAGCTTGCAAGCCATCAGCATTCCGCTATACAATTCTTCTAAGGCTTCTACCGAAAACCTATTGCTAACGGCCATGCTCACGGTGATGTGTGCGGGCAACGCATTCATGGCCAATAGGTCGCTCACATTCACTGCCACGGCCTTGTAGCCAAGGTGTTTCAATGGCACATAGCTAAGATCGAAATGGATGCCCTCGGCAAGCATGTCGGTGGTTACCAAAGTGTGCATATTCGCGGGTGCTTGCAAAATTGCGGCATCATCGCCAACGCCTTTTACTGTGGAAGCATGCGTGTGCAGTATGTTTTGTGTGAGGTGTTTTATCAGTCCGAATTCGCCCATTTCGTGCAGTTCGGTGCGTTTGGTTTGTTCGCTCATTTATTTTTTATGATGAAAAAAAAGAAGGGTGCTAAGATGACGTATGCCGAATGTATAAAGTATCGAAGTATTTCGCTCTGCTGAGTTGCACCCTTGCAGCAAATGCAGTATGCAAGTAGAACTTCATTGCCAAGGAAGGACACGGAAGATTTTAATGCTTGTCCGCATGATTCCCCAAACAATATGTTGCAACTCAACTTCTCGACTTCGTTAGGATTGACGGTGCTGTGTGACGGGTGTTGCTGCGCAAGCAGTTTGTTGTTTGGCCGTAAGCGCAGAACTTCAGGATACGATTTGTGTTTTGACTTAAGCTCCAGCGGAGTGAAATATTTATAGAAAAAATGATTCGAAAATAAATCTTAGCTCTTGCGGAGCGATATATTTATAGATGCACCATTCAATTAGAAATTGAAGCCAGTAGTGGTGAATTTTACATTGTTGTTTCTTTTTGTTTCGCTCCTCTGGAGCTATTTATTTTTGTGATTTTTATTTGCTATAAA
>JAYSWI010000051.1:0-2740 GCA_043718125.1 Flavobacteriales bacterium | reverse complement strand
CTTTGAGTTATTTTCAGCTAGATACTGACCCAGATTCTTCATTGATTGATTTAACAGAAATGGATGAATTGGATGATGACATGATTAGCCACAACCTTACTTCATTTTCAGGGTATCGGTTTGTTCGCAACAATGCTTTTAACTATGCTCAAGCAACAAAAGAAAGTGCAGAAGCCAGCTATACCAGCAGCACTTCGCAGCAACTCATCACCAATGTGCAAGTGAATGATATTTTGATAACCGAGTACGATACTACTGCGCATTCTTATGCTGTGATTAAAATAACGGGGGTGTTTGACGACACAGGCGTGAGTCTAGATCGCTATATTTTTAACGTGAAGAAATAAGTTTGCATCTAGTTTCGCCCTCAATTATGAAATACAAACGCATTCTTTTGAAGCTCAGCGGAGAGTCCCTCATGGGCGACAAACAATTCGGAATTGACAACAATCGCTTGATGCAATATTCGAAAGAAATTAAGGAAATATGTGATCTCGGAGTGCAAGTTGCGATAGTGATTGGAGGTGGCAATATATTCCGAGGCGTGCAAGCAGAAGAAGGTGGCATGGAGCGCACACAAGGCGACTATATGGGCATGTTGGCCACCCTTATCAACAGCATGGCTTTGCAAAGTGCCCTCGAAAGTTTACATGTCAATACGCGTTTACAAAGCGCATTGGAAGTAAAATCAGTTGCAGAACCTTTCATAAAACGCAGAGCAGTTCGTCATTTAGAAAAGGGAAGGGTAGTTATTTTCGGGGCAGGTACCGGCAACCCTTATTTTACAACTGATACAGCTGCATCGTTGCGTGCTATCGAAATGGAGGCTGATGTTATTCTCAAAGGAACTCGTGTAGATGGAATATATACCGCTGATCCTGAAAAGGACAAGTCAGCCACAAAATATGAGCGCATCACTTTTAACGAAGTTTTTGCCAAAGGCTTAAGTGTGATGGACATGACTGCTTTCACTTTGTGCAATGAAAATAAATTGTCAATCATCGTTTTCAACATGGACAAAGGAGGGGAATTATTGAAAGTGGTGAAAGGTGAAAACGTAGGGACTCTGGTTGAATTTTAAGATAAAATATTTCTGAATAGTAATTTAGAATCTGCAACATTTCCCCATTCTATTTTTAGTTTCAAAAATTATTTCAAACAAAAATGATGTTGAGTTTTAGCATTTCATAGCCCTGCTATTGTGCATCAATTCGCGCCATACTTTCCTCTCGCTTTGAGCTAATGTCAAATTCAATTATCAATATTTTATTCTCCTATTTTGGCCGCGTATTTCTATACAAAAAAACATAAACTGCTATGAGTGATGAAGTGAAAATGGCTTTGGAAGAAGCTACTGATGCAATGAACAAGGGTATTGACCACTTGGAATTTGAACTAGGAAAAATTCGTGCAGGCAAGGCTTCGCCAATGATGCTGGATAGCGTGAAGGTGGATTATTATGGATCACCCACTCCTCTAAAAAACATTGCCAATGTGAACACTCCAGATGGCCGCACACTAACCATACAGCCTTGGGAGAAGAACATGTTCGAACCCATTTCGAAAGCAATTTTGGAAGCCAACTTAGGCCTCAATCCTCAGAACAACGGTGAGCTAATCATAATATCGGTACCCATGCTTACCGAGGAGCGCAGAAGAGATTTGACTAAGCGCGCACATGCCGAAGGCGAACATGCGAAGGTTGGTATCCGCAACGCTCGTAAGGATGCTATTGACTTCATAAAAGTGGCGCAAAAAGATGGCTTGCCCGAAGACGAAGCAAAGGCTGGCGAAACAAAAGTGCAAGAACTTACCGACAAATTCAACCGAAAAATAGATGACGTGCTTGCTGCCAAGGACAAGGATATTATGACTGTTTGATTGAAAAAAAACGGCAGTACTATGACATAATAGAAGCAATTTGTTTTGCAATAGATCTTGCTTCAATATCTGTTTCAAAATAGGCTTCCAAAGCGGGTTTTTGGATGAAGGAAACCTTGTTCATTGTCTCCTCTACCAAGGCACTAATTTGTAAAAATCCGATCTTATCTTGAAGAAATAAAGACACTGCAACCTCATTTGCAGCATTTAAAATGCAAGGCATGTTTCCCCCAATTTTCATTGCTTGATAAGCAAGTCTCAAGCAGCGAAAAGTTTCTTCGTCTGGTTTTTCAAATGACAAAGTTGCATGCGACAAAAAATCAAATCGAGGAAAATCATTCTTCAATCGCTTTGGAAAACCAAGTGCGTATTGAATGGGCAGTTTCATATCGGGCAAACCCATTTGGGCTTTCATACTTCCGTCCTCAAACTGCACAATGCTGTGAATGATACTTTGAGGATGAACAACTACATCAATTTGTTCGGGCTTCAAATGAAAAAGCCATTTGGCTTCAATTACTTCAAGCCCTTTGTTCATCAAGGTTGCTGAGTCAATGGTGATCTTTTCTCCCATTGTCCAATTGGGATGTTTTAGTGCCTGCTCCTTTTTGATTTGAGCAAGGTCGCTTATGTTTTTTCCTCTAAAAGGCCCGCCACTCGCAGTGAGGTAAATTTTTTCAATTGGGTTGTTCCATTCCCCAACGAGGCACTGAAAAATTGCAGAATGCTCGCTGTCCACAGGGTAAATATTCACGCTGTTTTCTCTGGCCAATTGTGTCACCAATTCGCCAGCCACCACAAGCGTTTCCTTGTTGGCAAGAGCAATTGTTTTTTTTGATTTAATCGCATTTATAGTGGG
>JAYSWI010000006.1:0-8838 GCA_043718125.1 Flavobacteriales bacterium | reverse complement strand
GCCTATTTATGACATTGCCTTGGAGTTTCATTGCCTAATAATGCCGCATATTTTTTCAATAAGTGATTGGGAAAATAAATATTCGCACAGTCCATTTTATGAAAATGTAAACAGCGAAGGACAAGAACTATGAATGACAAAACAAGAAGTGAACTAGTGAAATTTCGTGTGCAACGATGCAATGAAACGATGCTCGAAGTGGTGGAGTTGCATAGCAAGGGGTTGAATTTTGGAACAATCAATCGCTGTTATTATGCTGCGTTTTATGCCGCAATTGCGCTGTTGGCAAAAGAAAAATTTTCAGCCAAAACACACAAAGGTGTCAGTATGATTATTCAACAAGAATTTGTGGCAACAGGCAGGTTAGAAAAAAGAATTGGTATCTATTACAACGAATTACTGCAATATAGGGAACGCGGAGACTATGTTGATTTTATGGTCTATTCAACACCTGATGCTGATACGACTTATGCCAAAACAAAAGAAGTAGTAAGCGCGATTCTTGTCGTGATAAATTCATCAAATAACTAAAACATGAAACCACAATTGAAAGAAATAGAACCACTTCCGCTGCGAATAAAAAATGCTGTGCAAAAAGTAGAGCAGGAAGCGAAGGTGATACTCTGCGGCAGTTATGCTAGAGGTGAGCAGACAGAGGGTTCGGATTTGGATCGACTTATTCTAACTGCATCGAAATTGAGTATAACAGATGAGTGCAAATATGCAGACCCTATTTATGATTTGACTATGGAATCGGGATATTGGCTTTCGACTCATTTCTTTTCCAAAGAAGAATGGAACAAACGATTCCGGCATACCGATTTTTATTGCAACGTAATACATGAGGGCTGTGAAATATGAAAGAACTTGGCCGCGAGGGCGTGATTCAATTTAAAGTTGAGAAAGCAAAACTGCTGTCCAATGCACTCTTGAAGCTTGAAGAAAAATAGCCCGTCAATAATCATCAGTGTAAATCCCGCCCAATCCATCCAATCCGTGTCCAATTACGAATCCATAGAAGAAACAAAACAAGTGCAAGAAGCCAAACTCAAATTATCAGGTTTAGAACCACTCATCGCTACTAACGACAGCAACTTCATCAACGTGGGTGAGCGTTGCAATGTGACTGGTTCCAAAAAATTTCTTGACCTCATAAAGGCAGATATGTATGATGAAGCTCTTGCTGTAGCCAAAGAGCAAGTGGATGGTGGCGCTCAAATTTTGGACGTCAATATGGACGAGGGCCTAATTGATGGCGAGCAAGCGATGACTAAGTTTTTGCACCTCATAGCAAGCGAGCCGGACATAGCCAAGATACCTATTATGATTGACTCTTCGAAATGGGAAATCATTGAAGCAGGCTTGAAATGTGTGCAAGGAAAAGCAGTGGTCAATTCCATTTCACTCAAAGAAGGCGAAGAAGAATTTATTGAAAAAGCAAAGAAAATAAAACGATATGGAGCTGCCGTTATCATCATGGCTTTTGACGAAAATGGACAAGCTGATTCCTATGAACGCAGAATTGAAATCTGTGAGCGCGCTTACAAAGTGTTGGTTGAGAAAGTTGGTTTCAACAAGCACGACATCATTTTCGACCCGAACATTTTCCCTGTGGGCACCGGCATGGAAGAACACCGTGACAACGCAGTTCATTTCTTTAAAGCCACACGTTGGATAAAGGAAAATTTGCCGGGTGCTTTGATTAGTGGTGGCGTTTCCAATGTTTCATTTTCATTTCGTGGCAACAACAAAGTGCGTGAGGCCATCCATTCCGTTTTTCTTTATCACGCCATCAAGGAAGGCATGGACATGGGCATAGTCAACCCATCGCAACTGGAAGTGTATGACGAAATTCCCAAAGAATTGCTCGTCCTAATAGAGGATGTGGTGCTCAACAGAAGTGAAGATGCCACAGAGCGATTGCTTGAATATGCCGACAAGAACAAAGCATCCTCAAAAAAGGAAAGCAAACTTGATTTGACTTGGCGCAGCGACACGGTTGAAAGCCGATTGTCGCACGCATTGGTGAAAGGAATTGTAGAGTACATAGATGAGGATACAGAAGAAGCAAGGCTAAAATATGGGCGACCATTGCATGTGATTGAAGGCCCTTTGATGGGCGGTATGAGCATAGTTGGAGACTTGTTTGGCAGCGGCAAAATGTTTTTGCCACAAGTGGTGAAGAGTGCAAGGGTGATGAAAAAAGCTGTTGCATACTTAGAACCTTTTTTGCAAAAAGAGAAAGACGATTTCAAAGCAAAAAATCAAGGAACAGAACAAATTGATGAATCAAAAGGGGCAGGCCGTGTGCTTATGGCTACGGTAAAAGGTGATGTACACGACATCGGAAAGAATATCGTAGGAGTGGTGCTTGCATGCAACAATTATGAAATAATCGATTTGGGAGTAATGGTTTCATGCGACAAAATTTTAGAAACTGCAATACGCGAAAAGGTAGATGCGATAGGTCTGTCAGGACTAATCACGCCATCGCTTGATGAGATGATACACGTGGCGAAGGAGATGAAACGAAGGAAGATGAATATCCCATTGCTAATTGGCGGAGCAACCACATCCAGAGTACACACTGCAGTGAAAATTGAACCGCACTGCGAACATCCTGTGGTGCATGTGCTGGACGCAAGCCGCGCTGTAACTGTGGTGAGCAACTTACTCAGTGTGGATCAGAAAAAAGAATTTATAGCCAACACCCGAACCGAATATGAAAAAGTAAGAGTGAATTATGCTGCCCAAACTTCTGCCAAAAATTATTTGAACATTGATGAAGCAAGAACAAACAAACTGAAAATTGATTTCAAAACCGAAGACATAAAAGTGCCCAATCAACTTGGCGTACACACCTTTCATAATATTCCACTTGAAGAAATTGTTCCTTTTATTGACTGGACACCATTCTTCCAAACGTGGGAATTGGCGGGCCGCTATCCTAAAATTTTGGAAGATGAGGTGGTAGGCATAGAAGCAACAAAACTTTTTGCTGATGCTCAGAAAATGCTACATGGAATAGTGAGCGAGAAAAAATTAGAAGCACGAGCAGTGGTAGGAATTTTTGAAGCGAATACAATTTCGGATGACATCATTTTAACTCTCAATACCCAATACCCAATACCCAATACCTTTCATTCCCTCCGCCAACAAACCAAAAAAACAGCATCACAACCAAACCTCGCGCTTTCGGATTTCATAGCCCCTCTTGATAGCGGTATTCAAGATTACATCGGCTGTTTTGCGGTTTGCACTGGTTTTGGTTTAGATAAAATGGTAGAGCTATATGAAGCTGACCACGATGACTATTCATCCATTCTTGCCAAAGCACTTGCCGATCGATTGGCAGAAGCACTTGCAGAATACATGCACAAAAAAGTGCGCACCGAAATTTGGGGTTATGCAAAAGATGAATCGTTGAAAAATGACGAGTTGATAGATGAAAAATATCAAGGCATCAGACCTGCACCTGGCTATCCAGCATGTCCTGACCACTTGGAAAAGAAAACCATTTGGAGTCTGCTGAATGTGACAGAGAACACAGGCATTGAATTGACAGATTCGCTGGCCATGTTTCCGACCGCTGCTGTAAGTGGATATTATTTTGCTCACCCCGATTCCAAATATTTCGGTCTTGGAAAAATTACTAAAGACCAACTGGAAGACTATTCAAAACGAAAAAAAATAACAATAGAAGAAGCCGAAAAATGGCTTTCACCAAATTTGAATTATTGAAAGCAATTAAAAGATTAAAAATTAAAGATTGAAAATTGTGCTGACAGCTTCTCTGTTCAATCAAATCATTTAATTTTTAATCTTTCAATTTTTAATGAAGACATGAAAGTAACAGAACACATCACCAGCAGAAAATCAACGCTCTTCAACATTGAAATTCTGCCGCCTTTGAAAGGCCAAACCATCGACTCTATATTTCAAACAATGGATGAACTAATGGAGTTTTCGCCCGCCTTTGTGGATGTCACTTATCACCGCGAAGAGTATGTTTATCGTGAACTTGGAGGTGGCAAACTCGAAAAACATGTGGTGCGAAAACGTCCGGGAACGGTTGGTATTTGCGCTGCTATTAGCAATAGATACAAAGTGGATACTGTGCCTCATATTATCTGTGGAGGTTTCTCTAAAGAAGACACAGAGGATGCCCTCATTGATTTGAATTTCGTGGGCGTGGACAATGTGCTCGTGCTTCGTGGCGACCCTATCAAAAGTGAAGGCCGATTTGTACCAGAAGCTAACGGCCATGCTTTTGCCGTGGACCTTTTGAAACAAACAGTGGAGATGAACAAAGGCAAATATCTCGACCCCGATTTGAAAGATGTAATGAAAACTGACTTCTGCATTGGAGTGGCCGGCTATCCCGAAAAACATTTCGAAGCACCAAATAGAAAATCAGATTTGCGGCACTTGAAAGCAAAGATTGACGCAGGCGCTGAGTACATCGTTACTCAAATGTTTTATGACAATCGCGCCTATTTCAAATTTGTGGACGAATGCAAAGCCGCAGGAATAAATGTTCCAATCATTCCAGGATTAAAACCACTTGCCACCAGAGCTCAATTGAGTGTTATTCCACATTATTTTCATATCAACCTGCCAGATGAATTAGTGCAGTTAGTAGAAAAAGCAAAGACTGATGCTGACGTGCGCCAAATCGGAATTGAATGGTGCATCAAGCAATCAAAAGAATTGAAAGAGGCGGGAGTGCCTGTGTTGCACTACTATACCATGGGTAAAGCAAAGAGTACACAGGCTATTGCAAAGGCGGTGTTTTGAACCTTTTTTTATTCAAATTTCAAAGACCAGCAATTAGTAATTTGTAATTCAAATTCGCCAATGGTTGAAGTTGACCGCATTTAAGTACTTCGAAGTTAATGGGCCAATAAAATCTAAGTCCACAGACAAACAAAAAACACCTTGCTCTATTAATTGCAATGAAAACGAATCAGATAGCCCATGTGCAGAAAAAAGATTAGATTGAACAACCTGCTTTGAACCATGAAATGTTTCAAGGAAGTTATTTTCTATCAAATTCTTTAGACAACTAAGTGTAGATCGGCTATATGCAGAATCATTTTCAAGAAGGTTTGAAGTCTCCGATAGGATGTATGGGGTGGTTATCATGCCTTGAAAACATGATACAATCCTACAAATATTCAAATAATCAATATTGGTGTATGTTTTCTTCGTTCGTCTATGCTTGTCTATCAATTCAATTGAAGTCTGACCGACTACATAGACAATAAGCAGATTTGTGTCCAACAATATCCTGCCATTCTGAAAAGGTCTGATTTGATGAACAAGATTATCCCAGCGCATGTCTCATTTTCATTGAAACTACTGTTCCATCACTTTCTCTGATCTTGAAGACTTTATAGCGAATGTTATATGATTGGAAGCCGACTGGTAGCCCAAAAGGACTATTAGGGTTAGGCTCTTCACCATAACTCAATGTAATAAGCCAGAAGCTTTCAGCTTCTTCGCCAACTTGTTCCACTTCTTCAAGTTTGTAGACAGGTTGAGTTGGATAGAGTTGAAGAAAATAGGTTTTTGCTGCTTGAACTGCTTGAGTAAGATCCATGCGAATTTGATTTTTTTTCAAAAGTAAATAAACATTTGTTATGTTGTATTCAAAAATCCCCTATACAAAAATCTGCGGATGAACCGTGCATCAAGCAATCGAAAGAATTGAAAGAGGCGGGTGTGCCTGTACTGCACTACTACACGATGGGTAAGGCGAAGAGTACGCAGGCTATAGCAAAGGCGGTGTTTTAAAGTGTCGATGTGACAGATTGTTTTGTGTTTTATCATCGAATTGTACGCCTGATCAAGATTGATCAAATTCCGAGAGTTCGAGTATTTGATAATCAAATTTGCAACAAAATTCATAGCAAAGTTTTGAGGCTAGAACAACAATAAGAAATTTACTTTGAACCACTCCTATTCCACGGCATTCAACCTAATTTCAAGCTCATGCAAATATGCCGTTAGGAGTTTAGTGTGCTCATTTACTTTGGTTTCACCCAAATAATATTTCACATCGGCAATACTCTCAAGCAAAATCTCCTCGCTTATTTCATCATCTATACTTTCCAGCAAAGTGAGTGCCTCCAACATCACTTCATAAGTTCCAGCTATTCCAATACGCGTAATAATCGCGATATCATCCACGGGCTGCAAAGCCGAATTCCATAAGAACGATAACACATCACTTTGAATATGTTTCATTTCCTCATTCTCAAGCGCATTCATTAAAAAAGTCTCTGTATTGCTCACCTTCAAGTTGCACAGCATTTCAGCAATTTCTTTCTTAAACAATTGATTGGATGTGGAAGAATAAAAAGCAAGTAGCGGCTCTACCATTCCAGCATTTCCTTTCTCATTGCACTTTGCAAGTGCACGCATCACCACGGCATCATCACCACTGAATAGATTGTGTTTCAACTCATCAATCAACTTTATTTTGTAAGGACTCAATTTCATGCTAATAAAAAAATAAGGCGCGAATGTACTGTCAACATTGAATAGTAAATTTTTGCGAATGCTTTCAGGCAACTACATATTTTTGTGCGCAGTCTTGCAAACAATCCAATAAAAAAAAACACAATGAAAATCATTCGTACACTTTTGTTCACACTTTGCTTCGCAATAGGCTTTGCAGTTTCGGCTCAAAATATTATCACTGCCACCGAAGCACACATCACCATCACCACCAACACCACCCGCGAAGATTTGATGCACCTGCGCAACGACCTTAAAGCACAGGGTATAGATTTCAAATACCAGCCTCAATTTGATAACGAAAGAAAAATTGTTTCCATCACTTTCACTGTTAGTGCAAACGATGGAGCCATCACCGGAAGCGGTGCGCACACTGCCCTAAAGACCACCAACGCCTCAGTTACTTTTCATGTAAATAAAACAACAGGGACATTTACTGTAGATGCCGTAGCTGCTCCAACAAAGTAATAGTTGAAGCATATAAAATTCGAAAAGGGTTTGCTGTTTAGCAAGCCCTTTTTATTTCTACTCCTTCGTTCTCATTTTTGCCCGGATGAATCACAAACTCTCGATGGCAGAATTAGAAAGACTTTCCACCAAAGAATTTCTTGAAGCACCAAAAATTTCGGTCTCGCTGGTATTGGACAACATCAGAAGCGGACTTAATGTAGGCAGTATTTTCAGAAGTGCAGATGCCTTTCGCGTAGCCCAAATAATATGCTGCGGCTACACTCCCACCCCACCCCACCGCGAGGTTTTGAAAACTGCTTTGGGCGCAGTGGAAACTGTAGCTTGGTCAAGTTCAGAAAGCACCCTAAACACTATTGTTGAACTCAAGAAACAAAACAATTTTTGTTACGCTTTGGAACAAACCAAAGACAGTAAACCGCTGCAACTATTCACCCCAAACAAGGAAGTTAAATTGGCCCTAGTATTAGGCAACGAGGTGAATGGCGTGGCCCAAGAAGTAATAGACTTCTGTGATGGAAGTATCGAAATTTTACAATTCGGAACCAAACATTCTCTGAACGTGGCAGTGTGCGCAGGTATCGTTTTGTATGACCTCTTTCAAAAATTAAATTCTCAAGCACAATAGGTAAGTGTATTCCCAACACCCTCATAGTATTACTTTTGAAACGTTGTGTTACAAAACTCCTTAACTATACTCTTTCAATTATTAGTGCTTTTTGCGCAAGCACAATCATTTGATTTCTTCGAGGAAGAAGCCTACCTGCGCAACCCCAACCATTTCGAATTTGGTATGGGAGCAAGCAATTTTCTTGGCGACCTTGGCGGCAAAGACAACGTAGGTTCCAACGACTTTCGCGACCTGGAGGTAACAGAATTTAATGTGGCCGCTTTTGTTGGTTTTCGACATGCTTTTCACAAAAACATTTATGGCCGAATCAACTTTAACTATGGCCGCGTTTCTGCTGATGACAAATTGACCAAAGAACCGTATAGGCAAAACCGCAATCTCAATTTCCGAAGCGAAATATTCGAGCTGGATATGATGGGCGAATTCTGGATTCGCCTGGGTGGAAAGAAAGGACACCAATACAAAATATCGCGAAAAGATGCAGAAGGTTCGCCTTGGCGGGTGCGCGGTTCTTACCTCACAGTGTTTGGTGGAATCGGAATTTTTCATTTCAATCCAAAAACAAAATTGAACGACACTTGGGTATATCTAGCACCACTAGCAACGGAAGGCCAAGGCTTGCCCAACGGCCCTAAAGCATACAGCCTGTGGCAGTTTAATCTTCCAGTTGGATTTAGCTATATGGTAAGGATGCACAAGCAATGGTCGTTTGGTTTCGAAGCTACATATAGATACACTTTCACAGATTATATTGATGATGTAAGCACCAATTATTATGACCCCTCAGATATACAACTTTACCAAGGCGAAAAGAATGGTGAAGTGGCTGCATACTTAAGCAACCCATCGTTGGGCGCAGGCAATGGAGGATTGCCCGAAAATGTGACCGCACCGGGCCAACAGCGTGGCGACAAAACAGACCGAGATGGCTACTTCTATGCAATGGTCAAGATTGATTTTCTCATCCTCAACGATGCAAAATTTCATAAGAAAAAAACAAGAAGAGGTGTCGGAAACATTCGCAAGCACAGGCATGTTCCCAGGGTTACTATTTGAATAATCTTCAATCACGTTCATCATCAATTTTATTGAAATGATGACAACCTCGAAAATAATTGCTCACACATCTTACTGCAAATTCAATCCAAAAAGAAGTTTTGTGCCAACTCTATTTCCTGCCTTCTTTCACCCCAAATCAAAATAAATATTTATGGCCT
>JAYSWI010000500.1:0-3740 GCA_043718125.1 Flavobacteriales bacterium | reverse complement strand
ATGTAATCAATGCGAAAAGAGGGGAAAACTCCGTTGTAGGTATTGCCAATGCCATTGCCTGCGTCTATAAAAGAGTCTTCAAGCAAATCCGATAAAGTTTCGTACGCATAAGAAACAGGAGTGTCGTTAAAATCACCACAGAGAATTATTTCATAAGGACATTCTTGAATGCTTTGAGCAACACGTTTTACTTGCTCCTCTCTTTTCACAAAAGCAATTTTTAACCTTCGCGCAATTCTTTTGCTGCCATTATCTAGTTCCTCTTTGTTTTTGTTGCCGTCTATCAAAGCATAATCTTCGGGTTTGAATCGAATACTCTGAAAGTGTGCGTTGTAAACACGCACCGTATCACTTCCCATTTTTAAATCCGCATAAATGCAAAAGTTATTTGGGTCACTTTCAAATGGCACATGGCCCTTTTTCAAAATTGGATATTTCGAAAAAAGTGCAACTCCAAAATACTGTTTACCATTCATTGCATGTGTAAATCTTTCGTGATAATACTTGGTAGGTAAGAATTGGATTAGTGTATCACGGGTTTCAAAAACACCATTTTTATCTGTGTGATAAAACTCCTGAAAACAAACAATATCAGCCTGCTCGCGCTTTAGTAGGTCAAAAATATTGTTCCGAATTTTTGTATTGTTCGCCCTGTTGTAATATCCAAAAAGATTAACATTGTATGTCAGCACCTTCACCTTTTCTATCGAATTGTCAAGTGTTTTGGAAAACGAAATTTGAAAAAAATCTGAAACGTGATTGAAGCCTAAAAGCACAATCAACGAAGAATAAATCATGTTCTTTCTTCGTTTAAAAAACCAATACAGAACAAAAAATAAATTTAAAGCAAGTGCAAATGGATAGGCCAATCCGAACAACGACAAATAGCCAAAACCTGACGGTGCAATATGCACCGCGCCATAAGCCAATATCAATGCAACCATAGCCACAATGTTCATTGACATCAACAACCAATTGGTCCTAGATTTTTTTTTATTTTGTTCCTCTGTCATCTCACACTTGGCAAAAAACTGATAGGCATGTAGCTCAAAAAAAGCAAATACGTCACGAAACAAAAGTACCCAACCGAATTAAACTGGGGTACCATTACTTCTACCATACGCATTGTGAGAAAAAAAATAATTCTCTTCGATCCATCATCCTTTTCAATTCCATTTTCCACTCCATTGAATTGCATTTACAATGAATTTCTCACGCATCGAAGTCTTCTATTTTTTGGGTATTGGCGGTATTGGTATGTCGTCACTTGCCCGTTACTTCCTCTCGCAAGGCAAGCAAGTGATGGGCTACGACAAAACGTCAACTCCACTTACAGCGGAGTTGGAATTGGAAGGTATCGCCATACATTTTGATGACGCAATTGCAGAGATTCCACAAATTTTAAAGCAGGCTGAGAAAGCAAATGTGCTTGTCATTTTCACCCCGGCCATACCCAAAACCAATAATGAACTCAATTGGTTTTTAGAAAACAATTATCTAATACAGAAACGCTCACAAGTACTTGGGCACATTACCGAAAACACCACCAATATTTCGGTTGCGGGCACACATGGGAAAACTACTACCAGCACCTTGATTGCACATTTGCTGCAACATTCAGGCATTGGCTGCAACGCATTTTTGGGTGGTATTGCCACCAATTACAACTCCAATTTAATCCTTACAAAAGATGCACAATGGACGGTAATTGAAGCCGATGAATACGACCGTTCTTTTCTTACCCTTTCGCCCACCATCAGCATCATTACAAGCACCGATGCCGACCATTTAGATATTTATGGCTCACACGAGTACATGCTCGAATCATTTCAACTCTTTGCTCAGAAAACAAAACCTGATGGCATTCTTATACATAAGAAGGAGTTACAATTTTATTTTGACAACAATGATTTTCAGATTTCAAATTATTCCATTGTTCAATCTGCTGAATTCGCAGGCGAGAATATCAGAATTGAAAATGGAAATTACTATTTCGATTTATTGATAACTCCACAATCAAATTCAATCGGATTTCGATATAAGCAATTTCAGGCAAGTTTTAGAAATTTGCAATTGGGATTAGCAGGCCGGCACAACATTGAAAATGCTGTGGCGGCATGTGCAGCAGCCATCATCGCTGGTGTGACGGAAGCACAACTTCGTGCTGCCCTTGCAGCTTTTAAAGGAGTAAAACGCAGATTTGAATACCGCATTAAAAGCAAAAGTTTTGTTTTGATAGATGACTATGCGCACCATCCAGAAGAACTACGCGCTTGTATCAATAGCGTAAAGGAACTCTATCCTCAAGAGCAAATTACAGGAGTTTTTCAGCCACATCTTTTCAGCCGCACACGCGATTTTGCTGATGAGTTTGCACGGAGCCTTGAGCTTTTGGACGACATCATCCTGCTTCCAATATATCCTGCACGCGAGTTGCCAATAGAAGGCGTTCATTCACAAATGCTGTTGGATAAAATCTTTTCAACCAAAAAAATACTTGTCGAGAAAAGCGGGTTATTAGCTGAGTTAAGCAAGAAACCAAGAGGAGTAGTTGTGATGCTCGGAGCCGGTGATATTGATGCAATGGTTCCTCTTGTAGAAAAACATTTTCTTAAACCAATTTGAAGCCTGAAAAAAACATATTGCAGAAGGACGTTGCTCGTAAGAAGCGTCAAAAGATGCTAGTCATCAATTCGCTGGCAGTAGCAGGTGCGCTTGTGTTATTCACGCTGCTTGGGTTCGTTCATCGCAAACAAAAAAATACAGTCTGTTGGAAATTGGAGATTCAATTAGAAGGCAACAACACGTCATCTTATTTGGATGAAAAACTGATTACAAAACTTGCAAATGATGCCACTGATGGCATAGTTGGCAAGGAACTAAATGAAATAAATATTGAAGCCGTTCATAATTCCATTGCACTCAATTCAATGGTGAAGGAAGCACATGTATTCACAACCATTGATGGCCGATGTGTCATCAACATTCAACAACGAAAACCTATCGCAAGAATATTTAATGCAGACGGACATAGTTTTTATTTAGACAAGGAAGGATTCACGATGGCCTTGTCCAATCATCACACAGCAAAGGTTCCAATATTTGTAGGCAACATCCACGAAAAATTAGACGCATCAAGTTTCAAAGAACATATTGATGATTTAGAATACATGAACAAGTCAAAACTTGACGACATCTATGCGATTACAACTTTCATTTCGGCCAATGAATTTTGGAAATCACAGGTCGAACATATTCATGTCAATAATGATGGCGATTTTGAAATAATTCCGAGAGTTGGAAATCATAAAATAAATATTGGAAGCGCCCAAAATTTGGAAGAAAAATTTAAGAAACTCATGGCGTTTTATGCCAACACTGTGCACTCGAAAGACTTGAATCAATATAGCTCAATGCATATAGAGTATGATGGGCAGGTAGTATGTGTGAGGAGATAAAACGCTTAAGATGTAGGTACTGATTTATTAATGGAACACAACAAAAAAAACGCAATGAACCAAAGTGAAAATTTGAAATCAAATAGTGAAATGATGAATTCAGAAATTGTAGTAGGACTAGACATCGGCACCACCAAAATAGCATGCCTTGTTGGCCGAAAAATGGAAAACAACAAGATAGAAATACTTGGCATTGGCCGAAGTGAAAGTATTGGAGTTACTCGTGGCGTGGTAAGTAATATTGAAAAAACTGTTGCAAGCATTCGAGCAGCAGTGGAGGAA
>JAYSWI010000499.1:0-3747 GCA_043718125.1 Flavobacteriales bacterium | reverse complement strand
ATTCAGTTGAGCTATAGTTCCTGCGCAAATATTTTGATCCACTCCAGCACCCACAATAGGCAATGCTTTTACAACAACCTGCACGTTATCTATAGTTGTGCATCCACCAGAAGCGGAATACACTACCAAGTCATAAATACCAACGACAATTGGCGTAAAAAGTCCAGCCGCAGTCACATAGCTGCCGCTCCATGTTCCAACATTGGGTAAAGAAAAAGCAGGTGTGTTTAGGCAAACAATATTGTCAGGCCCACCATTTGGCGGTGATGGATTGATTACGGTAATCACTATATTATCAGAGAAGGTGCAGCCTTGAGCACTTACCTTGGAATAAGTTAAAGTATATATTCCAGTTGCAGTGGCTGTAAAAAGGCCACTGGAATTGATACTACCACCAGAACCGCCACCGCTCCAAGTTCCACCGGTTGGTGTCGCATTTAGCTGCTGCGATCCCAGGCTTAAGCACATTGTTTGATCGACACCTGCGTTCACCACTATGGTAGGATGCACAATCACTTGCACCGTATTTTCTGTAGTACAACCTTGCGAGTCTATTACCTTTTGTGTGTAGTTAGTTGAAACACATGGAGCAACTGTAATACAATTGTTCAAAGAATTGGATGGTAGCCAATAAATGACATTAATGGGTCCATTAACCGATGAGCTGGTGCCGCACAATTGCACAGGAGTGCAAGGGCATATTGAAACGTCTGCTCCAGCATTCACTATTGGAGCAGGCAATACAATCAACATGATTTGGTCAGTTGCAATACAGTTATTGGCATCCTTCACGGATACCGTGTAAGTGTTTGATACCAGTGCTGTAAATGTGTTGGTTGGAGTGGCATTCCAAGTGGTTCCACCATTCCAACTGTATTGGAAAGGAGAAGCACCGGTGGCATTCACGTTAGCACCCATAGTTGCATCTTGACCATAACATTTGGTGACGTCAGGACCAGCAGAAACAGTGCACTGTGACGATGATTGTGTTTGGAAAAACACAAAAGCTACCATACTCAATATGGCACGCAGCAAATTCGTTGGAAGGGTTTTCAATTTGTTCAGTTTAAAGTTTTAGGTTGCACTTTTTCGGTAAAAAGTTCCCTCAATACGGAGGCATGGTTAAGAAGGTTTCATCTGTATCTTTTTTTGTCAGTTGGGAGTAGAAAAACAATGACCTAATGAAGAAAATTCAAAGGCCATGACCACATATATTTCGCAACTTATTCAAACCAGTTTCATTCAAATAACATGAAAAAAAATCTACTTACCATCTTTTCCTTGGCATGCAGCCTAGCTTCCATTTGTATTGACACTCCTTATGGTTACACCATATCTTCTCATCAACTGGAAGCACTTGGTACAATGGAAATTGAAACTTTCGACCACGCAACTTTACTTGACCAAGACGCCCTGAATGAACGTCACAATGGACGAACAAGAACTGGCCGCATTGCCTTCATGGATCAGTTGGACGCTTCCAATTGTGGCACTTGGACCATGCTAGAAAATGGCGACAAAGTTTGGATGCTTCGTTTCAGAACTGCTAATGCCTTGGCGGTAAATGTCCTTTTCGACAAGCTCCTTATGCCGCAAGGCAGCTCACTGTTTCTCTATTCTGCCGACTTGTCTTTTTTTGATGGGCCATATACCCAAGAAGATTGCAAAACGCATGGCCGCTTCGCAACTGCAGAAGTATATGGCGATGAAGCAATCATTGAATACTACCAACCGGCTGATGTCATATCAGAAGCTTCTATTGGTTTGTATGGATTTGGACACCTATATAATCACGTGAATGATCCTAGAAACGAGATGGATAATGACCGTAGCGACCCGTGTGAAGTGGATGTAAACTGCCCCGAAGGTTGTGATTGGAAAAAGGAACGTGACTCTGTAGTAAGATTAACTTTAACAGATGGTGGTGATCAGTATTTATGTTCAGGCTCCATGGTCAACAACACTGGCCTTGATTTCAAAAATTACATCTTGACAGCATTTCATTGTTGCGAAGGAATTAGCGATGCAGATCTTTTGCTTTGTTCTGTGAAGTACAACTGGGAGAGATCAAGTTGTGGTAGTGGCTTACCTCTTAATCACAATAAATCAGGTGTGGTGAAACATGCCGACAGCAATGATGGCGGAGGAAGTTCCGGTTCTGATTTTGCCCTTTTTGAATTGGAAGGAACCATTCAAAATTCGTGGCACGTTTACTATTCAGGTTGGGATGCTTCGAATAGTACACCTGATACTGGTGTGTGCATTCATCATCCTGCTGGCGATTACAAAAAGATTTCATTTACAGATGCTATGGTTTCAAGCAGTTGGGGAGCTGCAAATACCCACTGGCGCATGGCATGGTACGAAACTGAATCGGGTTGGGGAGTTACCGAAGGAGGCTCTTCTGGTTCGCCTGTATATAATCAGGACCACCGAATAGTAGGCACACTCACTGGTGGCGGTTCATGTTGTGTGGTCAATGATTGTGGTGCAAACACAGGCCCTACAGCATTTGATTATTACGGCAAATTCAAAAATCATTGGAGCAGCAATCCCAATACGGCTGCGCAAAAACTTAAAGTCTGGCTCGACCCAATCAATGAAGGAGCAACAGGTACAGTAACTATTGACGGAATGTATGTAGATGATTATTTACCGGTGCCTTGTGCTGTTAATATTGAAGATGCACCAATGTCTTTTGACGAAGTGAAAATTTTCCCAACCATTACCAATGGCGAAATGGTGATTAGCACATCCAAGTTTCGAAGTATTTCGGAGGTTCGTGTTTTTAGCAGTGCCGGTGTATTGGTAGAAATATTGACCTTGCCAAATGCTAGCAACAAATTTGATTTCAGTGATTATGCAGCAGGTCTTTATTACGTTTCATTCATTCACGTCAATGGAACACATCTCACCAAGAAATTCAGCGTAGTTCAATAATTGAATAGCATAAAAAAAGGAAACCTGAAACATGCAGATTGTTTCAGGTTTTTTATTGCTCTAAATTTCGTATAGTTTTCGTAGAAAGTTGCCGGAACAACACAACACCGGAATGCCGGCTTCATTTGAAATCATAGTCTCCTTGTCCGCCTTCAGCATCAATGCATCATAGTCTTGCACTTCAGACATCATGCTTATTGCATCCATATTGTGCTCCATAGCGAAAGCCACAGTTTGCCTTGTGAAACCCATTGAGATGATTTTGTTTTCTTCCTTCAAATATGAAAAACGAACACTGTTTTCAGTGAAATATTCTTCAACAAGTTTTGTGTTCGCACCGATATCAGTCTCTGTGTTTCCAAGATATTTTTCAATTTCATAAATGATTACTTCGGCATCAAAAACTTTTGCAAGCAAAGCCGTTTGATGACTTTTGAAATGAATGTCCGAAAATGGACTGACACCAAAAAGAATTTTGTTGATTCCCTGCAAATTCACCTTTGTATTCTCTTGCACCACCAAAGTAGGGTAGGGGAGCGATTGAACAAGTTTCAGCGCGTGCCCTCCAAATAAATATTGCGCCACGCCATGCATTCCATGTGTACAAAAAACAACGAGGTCAGGATTAAGATCGCGAATAACCTCTGCAACCACGTGGAAAAGGTCGCCACCATGAACCAACACCGTGAACTTTTCATCCGGTCCGAGTACATCCTTTGTGAATGCAGTCAGTTTGTCAAAAGCGACTTGTACTGGATGATCTGCTAACTGAATATTAAGCGAAGTGATTTTAGCGGATGACTTTTT
>JAYSWI010000498.1:0-3754 GCA_043718125.1 Flavobacteriales bacterium | reverse complement strand
TATTCGCGGCCTAGAAGCGAACAAAGTTTTGATGGTGGTGGATGGAGTGAGGATGAACAATGCTATTTATCGTGGTGGACATTTGCAAAATGTTATCTCCGTTGACAACAGTATTTTAGATAAAGTTGAAATTGTATTTGGACCCGGAGTGTAGTATATGGTAGTGATGCACTAGGTGGAGTTATGCACTTTGTAACGCGCAATCCAAGATTTAGTCAAGATGATACTTTGCTTTTCAAAGGAAATGCTTATTTGAGAACAGCGACTGCTAATGCAGAAAAATCAGCGCATGTAGATTTCGATTTGGGTAAGAAAAATTTAGCATCGCTCACTAGTATGTCATATTCAGATTTTGGCGATTTAAGAACAGGCGATTTGCGCGATCCACATCTTGACAGTTTTGGCAGAAGATATTTTTATTCTGAAAGGATAAATGGCGCTGACAGCATGGTTCAAAATGGCAATTACAATATACAAAAAGGAACCGCCTACCGGCAATATGATTTACTGCAAAAATTTGGTTTCAAATCATCAGAAAGTAAGCAACACATTATCAATTTGCAGTACAGCAATTCCACAAACATTCCGCGATATGATAGGCTTACAGAGCTTAGTATGGACAAACCAAAATTTGCAGAATGGTATTATGGGCCACAGAAAAGATTCTTCACATCTTACTCATTTTTATCCTGCGATTCTAATTTGCTAAGCGACAATTTCAGACTTGTCGCTGCTTATCAAAACATAGATGAAAGTCGGCACAATAGAAATTTTCAGTCAGTAAATCGCACAGATAGATTTGAAAATGTGCAAGTTTTTTCTTTAAACCTAGATGCTCAAAAAAAAATAAAAGAACACGAGCTGAGATACGGTGTAGAGGGAATGAGCAACATAGTAAAAAGCAGTGCGCATAAAACGAATATCGAAACTGAAGAAATCTCGTTTCAAAACACACGATACCCCGATGGCGGAAGTGTTATGAACGCTCTGGCATTGTATGCAACAGACGCATGGGAGCTGAGCGAAAAGGTTGTTGTAAATGCAGGTATTAGGGCAAGTCACATTGATTTGGAGGCCAATATTGACTCCACCAATTTTAGTGTTGATGTTGTTAATGATACTTCAATCAGTGCGTATTATTTTCTCAACCACACAACAATTCGTCAAAAAAATAAAGCAATAAATGGCAGTTTTGGTATTGTTTTCAAACCCGGATTCGATTGGAACATTGCGGCCCTTGTAGCCACAGGTTTTAGAAGTCCTAATGTGGACGATGTGGGCAAATTGTTCGAGAACAATAACGAAAAAATAATCATTCCAAGTACCGATTTGAAACCTGAAAAAAGTTTGAATTTCGATTTGCGAGTTGACAAGAACATCAACAAAATATTTAAACTTCAACTCAACGGGTTCTACAATCGAATAACAGATTTAATAGCATTGGACACCATACCAAGCAACAGCAATAATACCTTTCCGGAAGGAGCTGTGTTGACCTATGTAGTCACCAATGTGAACAAAGACAACGCATACATTTATGGATTTAGCGGCCAGTTCGACACCCACATTTCAAAAAATTTTAGTATCAATACTGCCGTCAATTATACTTATGGCAGAATAGTGGGTGACAGTGCCGACACACCATTGGATCACATCCCACCAGTATTTGGTCGCACAGGTTTTAATTGGCAAGTGCGCGAGTTTAGATCCGAATTTTTTGTGATGTACAATGGCTGGAAACGCTTGGGCGACTACCGACTAAATGCCGAAGACAACGAGCAATATGCCACCGAAGCCGGAATGCCATCGTGGTACACACTCAACATTAGAATGCAATACCAAGTGAATAGCTTTTTACAAATACAACTTGCTTGCGAGAATTTGTTGAATCAACATTACCGTGTATTCGCCTCTGGTACCAGCGGTGCCGGTCGCAATTTGATGGCCACACTGAGAGCGCGATTCTGATTTTGCTTTATAGCACTGCTTGAAAAAAAAAATGAGATGTGAAGCAGCGCAACGGCTTTATTTCCATTACTCTTTTTTTTTATTCCTCCGATTTTTCTTCTGTTACTTCGGTTGTATCCGTTTCTTTTTCTTCATTTTCTTCCCCCTCCTTCGCCTTTGGTTCTGCAAAGTCAAGCATGTCTTTCGATTGAAGAATGTTGTACCACGTCAACAATTTTTTTATATCCGATTCATAAACTCTTTCCGCGTCATAAGTGGGTAAAATGGTTTTCATTGTAGAACGCAATTGCTTTCCATCGCCCTTCGTATCGGGAGCCGGGCCTCCGGCAAATAACTCCTTTGCCTTAAGCAATACATCGCGCAGTTTTACATCTTCATCGCTTGTGAACATACTGATGTCGTTGAGGGAGCTGATTTTTTGAGTAGGCGTGACAGCTATGCGTTTTCCGTCAATCAACGATTCAATCACGATGGCGTTTTTGCCACTGCTGATTACATTGTATAAGCCTGCCTTGCCAGATACGGAGAGAATTTTTTCTAATTCGATTTTCATTTTTTATTTTTGAATGAGGCGCAAAGATGATATAACTCAAAAGTTGCGATGTTTTTATTTGATACAATTATTTCAACGCATCAAAAGTTGGAATGTCCGTCAAGAAAGAATAGCTTTTATTTTGAACATCAATACGACAACAAAAGTGCTGGAGGCCATTTGAAATGAGTAAAATTGGAACGCGAAGAGTAATGTTGTAACGCGCCACTTGGTCCATCGCAGTTTGAGTCAATTTTATATCAGGAGCCTTGCATTCGCCTATCAACACGGGTTTCATGTCTCTATTGAAAACCACAAGGTCAGTTCTTCTTGTCATTCCATTAAGCAACATCTTTTTTTCAATGCTCATTAGACTGAATGGAATTTTTTTTTCATGATGTAAAAAATGAATCAAATTTTGGCGCACCCATTCTTCGGGTGTTAGCACCACCCACTTTTTTCTTACCACGTCAAACACTTGTTGCGCATCTTTTAGAATGCGCATTCTAATATTGTATGTTGGAAAATTCAATTTTTGCATCGCATAGTTCAATAAGAATGTTACATCTTTGAAAACTATTGATAAAATAATTGTGCGAATAACGAAGAATAATATTTTGAAATGGAAACAAAAGAAGAAATAGTAAAAAACTGGTTGCCACGATATACAGGTACACCAATCGAGCAATTTGGCAAACATGTTTTGCTCACCAATTTTGATGGGTATGTGCAAAAATTTGCAGAATGGCACAACGTGGAAATAATAGGAAAAGAAAAGGCCATGTCCACTGCAACTGCCGATGGAATTACCATTATCAATTTCAGTATGGGCAGCGCGAATGCCGCCACCATCATGGATTTGCTAACGGCCGTGATGCCAGAAGCCGTTTTGTTTTTAGGCAAATGTGGAGGCCTTAAAAAACGAAATCAATTGGGCGATTTTGTACTTCCTATTGCGGCTATTAGAGGTGAGGGAACAAGCAATGACTACTTCCCACCGGAGGTCCCAGCTCTGCCTGCTTTCACTTTGCAGCGTGCTGTTTCATCCACCATACGCGACCACGGACATGACTATTGGACTGGCACCGTTTACACCACCAACCGTAGAGTTTGGGAACATGATGAAGCATTCAAAGAGTACTTACGAAAAATTAGAGCAATGGCTATCGACATGGAAACTGCCACACTTTTCTCGGTTGGTTTTGCCAACAAAATACCCACAGGTGCTTTGCTATTGGTAAGCGATCAGCCAAT
>JAYSWI010000497.1:0-3763 GCA_043718125.1 Flavobacteriales bacterium | reverse complement strand
GCAACTTCTGTGCTGCACCAAACAATTCAGCTACTAATAGTACTGATTGTAATGATGGCAATTCATCAATACATCCTGGTGCTATTGAGGTATGTAATGGTTACGATGACGATTGTGACGGCATGGTGGATGAAGGAGTACTCATCACCTATTACCGCGACTTCGATGGAGATAATTATGGCAATCCATTGATTACTCAAACAGGATGTTCTGCACCTTTCGGATATGTTTCAAACAACACAGATTGTAATGATAGCAACAGCGCCATACGTCCGGGTGTGGTAGAACTATGCAATGGAATAGATGATGACTGTGATGGCCAATTGGACGAGGGTTGTGGTGGTGGAGGCAATAACAGCGATACAATGGCTGGAGCAACACCAACAAACAATAGCGGCAACGCATATCCAAGTTGCAATTTGTCTAACGGCACCTGTGTGGGTGCAACACCATCGCCCGAGGCCAATCCAATGAACGTAATCACTGGAGAAGACCGCTGGTATAAGTTCGTAGCAATGTCGCCAGGAGTGAGAATTGTTGTGAATACTACAGCATTCAATTCTGTAATTGAATTGCACAATAGTGGAGGCGCAGAACTCAATTCTGAAAACATGACAGGCATGGGCGGCACAGAAATTTTGAATTATTCAGGACTGGTGGAAGGCAATCAATATTTTGTTGCAGTAAGAAATTATGACTCTTCGCTTGGCAATGGCGCATTCACTATCTGTGTTCAAGCATTGATGGACAGCCATTGCGCTGATGGTCCAGGCACTTATGTATTGTGCAGCAACTTCAAGCCATCTTGGACTGGTGCAAACGCATATTCGTTCAACTTTACTTCCACTCCTGGAGGTATAACTACGAGTGCAACTTCTGGTGTATCGGCACAAATTTCACTTGCGACTCCAGCTTTGGCTATGCGGTATGGTGCATCGTATTCCAACACTATTGATGCAATATATAATTTGGCAGATGGTGCAGGAAATCCAGAAACAATAGTAGTTATTGGCAACCAAGCATGCGCTGTAACAATGGGACCACATCCAAATTCTGAGGTGAAATTTGCACAACGTTGCCCAGCAATAATTTCAAAATCGACAGTACTTAATGCGAAACCAGTCATTTGTGGTGCTATTCAATTTGAATTTGAATTCACACGGATTGACAATTTCGGATTGCCTATCGCTTTGCCATTTAGCAAATTCACCCCAACCGCATCGCCAACACTTCAGCTCAACTTTATTTCTCCTGTTCAGATGGTGGCGGGTGGTATTTATTTGGTGCGATCAAAACCAATCTTCAGTTATGGACAAGGCACTTTTGGAACCGCACATTGCATTCAGATTACTTCCGCCTTATCAATTCTTAACTCAACAGAATTTGACGAACCATCAGTTGCAGTGCGCTCACAATTGAGCATGGATGTGGCCCTGTACCCAAATCCTAATACAGGTGAAATGGTGCAGTTGAATATTGCAACATTGAAAGCAGGAAAAGCAACCGTGAACTTCACAGATGCGATGGGCCGCATTGTCTATACTTCTAATTATGTGGTGGAAGAAAATTTGAATACAATAATCACTTTCAACACGCCATTATCTAACGGACTTTACACTTTAGAGGTGATAATGAATGATGAACAAATTACACAACGATTGATGATTCAGAGATAGCCCCATTATTGATAGGTCTTACAAATAAAATCCCTGTGTAACAAATGCACAGGGATTTTTATTTACAATTGCTGCGTAAGAATTTGCACCAATTGCCAATAGATATACGAACTATTCCAAATACCATCGGTTAAAAACGTTTAGGTATCTATAAAGCGTGATGAAGCACTAATAGCTCCTCTGTCGGCCTGAACCATTCAAAGGCCAAAGTGGTTTTTGAACCTAGAATAGGAATAGCATTTAGGAATAAGCGAAATCAACATTGGTCTATATAATTTGTCACTAGGGCATAAAGGTTTTTTTATTCATGAAAATTTTATTTAGTATTTTATTTTGATATCGAAGAAACCACAACTTCAACACTATGTTATTCTGGTCGTTTTGGCACTTACTTGGGGTAGCTCATTTATTCTGATGCAACGAGGACTAAAGGATGAAAATGGAGTTCAAGTCTTCAGTCCTGATCAAGTTGCTGCATTGCGATTAGCCATTGCAGGATTGGTTATGCTGCCCATTTCAATATTTGCAATTCGAAAAATAAAGCGAAGTGATTGGAAGTGGATTGCTGCTGTGGGTTTTGTTGGAAGTGGAATACCAGCGTTTTTATTTACATACGCACAATGCCATTTGCAAAGTGGAATAACGGGCATACTCAATTCACTTACTCCACTATTCACCCTGCTGGTTGGTTTTGTTTTGTTCAGTAAAAAATATGCGACTAAACAATTTTTTGGTGTGGTTATCGGTTTTTTGGGTGCCGTATTGCTCATTTCTATTCGAAAAATGGATGGTGAAAATGATTGGGAATATGCGCTGCTAATAGTTGCTGCCACTTTTAGTTATGGACTAAGTATCAATATTATTCCTGCTAAACTTGGTCATGTTCATTCATTGCACATTTCGGCCCTTTCGCTTTTTATGATTGGACTTATCTGTTCTATTTATGTTGTGTTTTTTGGTGCTTTGGAAGTACCCATAAGCAATCCGGCAGGATGGACGTCACTTGGATATATTGCAATATTGGCGTGCTTGGGAACAGCCTTGGCAGTTTTTTTATATTTTAAACTTGCACAAGAAACGGGTGCTTTATTTGCTTCTTCTGTTGCTTACTTGATGCCAATAGTTGCAGTAGCTTGGGGGGGGTATGATGGAGAAATAATCACAATTAAACATCTTATGTGCGGCTGTGTTATTATCAGTGGAGTTTATCTTGTCAATAGAATCAAAACGAAATGAGATTGAAATATTTTCAGAAGAACTTGCATAGGTTAGAAAGGCTTCTATATTTGCGGCCCTCAAAATTTTTTGAGAAAATAAAATAATATAAAATAATATGTACGCTATTGTTGAAATAGCGGGGCATCAGTACAAAGTACAAAAAGATCAGCAGATTTATGTGAACCGTCTGCAAAACGAAGAAGGAACAAAGGTTGATTTCGACCGAGTTCTTTTAATCGGAGACGGTGACAAAATTAGTGTTGGCGCCCCAGCTATAGAAGGAAAAAAGGTGACTGCCAGTGTGGTGAAACATCTAAAAGGCGATAAGGTAATCGTCTTCAAAAAGAAACGTAGAAAGAACTATCAGAAGAAGAACGGCTTCCGTGCTTATCTGACAGAACTGAAAATTGAAAAAATCGGTTAAACCCTTTAATTCCAAAGAAAAGAAATGGCACATAAGAAAGGTGAAGGTAAAGTAAAAAATGGTCGTGAGTCACACAGCAAGCGACTTGGTGTGAAACTTTATGGTGGGCAAGTTTGTATTGCTGGTAACATCATTGTTCGCCAACGTGGCACACATCACAATGCTGGGCTGAATGTTGGTCTTGGAAAAGACCACACGCTTTTTGCTCTAGTTGATGGTAAAGTCGAGTTCAGAAAGAAGAAGGACAACAAGTCTTTTGTTTCTGTGATTCCAGCTTAGTTTTTCCTGAAATTGAATTTGACCCTGACATTATTGTGTCGGGGTTTTGTGGGTTGAGTTCTATTTGGTATTTTCCAATTTTTTATTAAGCCCAAGAGATGTTGTATCGGAATTTCTGCACTACTGAATGTCATATCTAGGGCCTACAGAAAAAGTAAAACCAAAA
>JAYSWI010000496.1:0-1300 GCA_043718125.1 Flavobacteriales bacterium | reverse complement strand
AACAAAAGTGATTCCATCAGAGACTACTATTAAACTCATCAATTGGGTCATCAAAACCAGGCAGCACTTCAAAGGTTCCTTTTGCAAAACCAGCTATTCGCTTAGGTTTTGCTGTCTTTGGACTTTTATTTCTAAGGAAAAGCGACTCAAGAAATTTCTTCAATTCCGATTTCGCTGCTTCCGGCAAACTTTCAATTTTTTGGTATAGCTCAATAGATGACATTCTAATAATTATTTAAATCAAAAGTAAATCAATTCACCTTTACCCCTTGCGCACTCACTCTCACATTCACCACCTTGTCCCTGAACAAAACATTGAATGAATAACTCTTCCATTTTTTGGGAAGTATGGCAGAAAATTTCAATTCATCATTTACAATTCGCATTCCTCCGAAACCTTGCACTACGCTCATCCAAGTGCCTGCCATACTAGTGATGTGCAAGCCTTCGTGCGCTTCGTGGTTGTAGTCATCCAAGTCAAGGCGCGAGGTGCGCATGTACATTTCATAAGCCTTTTCCTCATAGCCCAATTTGGCAGCCAGTATGCAATGCACGCATGGCGACAGCGAACTTTCATGCACTGTCATCGGCTCGTAGAAATCGAAATTGTCTTTGAGTATTTGCTCGCTGAAATCTTCTTCGAAAAAATAAATGCCTTGCAACACATCGGCTTGTTTGATAAAACATGAGCGTAATATCCGATCCCAACTCCAATGCTGATTGATAGGCCGCTCCAAGTCTGCAAGGGTGGTGGCACTGCGAAGTTCTTTGTCCATAAAACCATCTTGTTGCAAATGGATGTTGGTGCCTTCCAATTTTCCAAAGTACATGTTTGAGATAATGTGTTTCCACTTTTCTGTTTCAATGCCTTCTTCAAAATTGTATTTCGAAAATTTTTGTTCCAGAATTTTTGCATCGGTATTGCGAATATGTTCAATGGATTCCATGCAATATTTGATGCACCAGATTGCAAAATAACTGGTGTACCAATTGTTATTTATGTTGTTCTCATATTCATTGGGGCCTGTCACACCGTGCATCACGTATTGTTTTTTGGCTTCGCTCCAATGCACCCGCTGCGCCCAAAAGCGGGCAATAGCCAGCAATACATCTAGTCCATATTCTGCTAAATAATTTTTGTCACCGGTGTATTTCACATAGTTGTAAATACCATAAGCTATTGCTCCGTTGCGATGTATTTCTTCAAAAGTAATTTCCCATTCGTTGTGGCATTCTTCACCATTCATGGTGACCATGGGATACAAAGCAGCTCCGTTTTTGAAGCCAAGTTTTGCAGCGT
>JAYSWI010000495.1:0-11855 GCA_043718125.1 Flavobacteriales bacterium | reverse complement strand
GGCCATAACTACCATAAGTGCCGGCTAGTGAGAAAGGAGCACCTGCACAGACATTCAGATTATTGGTTGATTCAGTAGAAAAACACAAATTGTTGATATTGTTTCCATCGTTACAAATTAAACCTTGGCCCAATGCACCAGGATTTGGCGACAATAAAACAGTAGGACTGCCACACGATGCAGGGCCAACTAAATAAAATGCTAAATCACTCACATAAGTATGTGTGCCACTAAAACAAATATTAATCTCTGAATTTGCATTTAGAATAAGTGCTGCATCGGGATCATCGGTCAGTGATGGTGGATTGTAATATGGCGTTGTAGTTCCATTGGTTATTTGCCCAATCAAACTAACGGGGCCACAGCCGGGCGCAATAGATGTCACATCCACATTTGGATTGGATTCGATACGCACCACCCAAACTATATAAGTGCCCACAATTATGTTGTTTGCATCAATGATGGAACAGTAATAACCGTTGGGCTGCAAGCCTGTTTGGGTGCCGGTCAATTGATTGGTTTGGGTGGTCAATGGTGACCACGAGTTGGCATTGACATTAAAAGATTGCCACACAAAATCCCATGGCGAAGTACCACTTGGCGGAGTGGCCAGAAGTGTAGCTGTTTCGCCTTGGCAAATGAAAAACAAACTGTCGTTAGGGGCATTGTTGGTATAGGTGGTAGTGTCCGAGTGGCTAGCGTTGGTGCAGGTTATCTGGCTTATTGCAGCTATGTTTGCTGCCGTTGCCAAAAGCACTAAACTTAAGTTTTTCATTGTTCTGTAAAAAGGATTTTGGTTGTCAATAATTCCAAACAAAGTTTCGATTTAAAGATTAAAATGAGTAAAGAATGCTTCTTTATCTAAATCGAGTACCACGCCATTTTCCGTGGTGATTTGTATCGTCTCCACATTCATTTTCATAAAAAATTTGCCATACGTGTTGCGCACATTATACGATGCAATTATTTTCAAAACCAGTGCATTGCCATCTATTTCAATTGTCATAGAAGCACTATTGGATGCCACCCAAGCAGTTACTGCATCCAATTCAGTTTGCGACCAAGTTTCGACCATCGTAAATTGAGATACCACATATCCGTCTTGTATTTTTTTCAGGTCACTAGTTGGCGAAAGTGAAATGCTATGCTGACCCAAAAGAGCCGCTGACATCAATAATAGAATTTTGGCACAAATGATTTTGAGCATAATAATTTGTAATTAAGGATTAAATAAAATTCAACAGAGAAAATTGCAGGTTTCGAGTTGATGTTGCAAATATGCTAGAAGTTGGATCAACACAATGGAAAATTAAAATTGAGCGAATTTCTCTGCGCTCTTTTCGTTAATCATTCATTGGTTAATTCAGGTGAAGTTGCACGCCCACTTTTTGCTCCTGTGTAAAACATGTGCATACTTTGTTCATTTCTGAGCAATTACAATTTTCATCTTTGCCACCTTATGGCAGAAAATTTCATTGTATCAGCGCGCAAGTACCGTCCCGACAATTGGGACTCTGTGGTGGGCCAACGGCATATAACAGCTACTTTATTAAGTGCCATAGCCAACAATCAAATTGCGCAGGCCTACCTTTTTACCGGGCCGCGTGGTGTGGGCAAAACTACCTGCGCCAGAATTTTTGCCAAGGCAGTGAATGGCATGATTGGCCATGCGATGGACGAAATGCAATTTAACGTATTTGAATTGGATGCTGCCAGCAACAATAGTGTGGACGACATTCGTTCTATAGTTGATAGTGTGCGCATTCCACCACAGCAGGGCAAGTTCAAAGTCTATATCATTGACGAGGTGCACATGCTTTCGCCAGCGGCTTTCAATGCTTTCTTGAAGACATTGGAAGAACCACCTGCACACGCAGTATTCATTCTCGCCACCACGGAGAAACACAAAATTCTCCCCACCATCTTATCGCGTTGCCAAATCTTCGACTTCAACCGCATAAAGGTGAAGGACATGACAGAGCACTTAACGATGATAGCGAGCAAAGAAGGTGTAACCGCGGAAGCCGAAGCACTGCATGTGATTTCACAAAAGGCTGATGGTGCTATGCGCGATGCGCTTTCAATATTCGATCAGGTAGTCGCTTTCTGTGGCAAAAATCTAACTTACGATTTCGTAATTCAAAACCTGAATGTATTGGATTATGATTATTACTTCCGCCTGATGGATTTGATAATGAAGGAAGATGTGCCAGGCACCCTTACACTTTTTAGCGAAGTATTGGACAAAGGATTTGATGGCCATCACTTCATCACAGGGCTTGGCGGGCATATTCGCAACCTGCTTGTGAGCAAAGATGCACAGACCTTGCAGTTGATGGAAGTAAGCGAGTCTGTAGTTGAAAAATATAAAACTCAAGCGCAACAATCCGACATACGGATGCTGATAACTGCACTGGATTTCATCAACATCTGCGACACACAATATAGGGCAAGCAAACACCAGCGATTGTTGGTAGAGCTAACGCTGATGAAACTTGCAAGCATTCTCTACAACCAAAGAGAAGGCGAAAAAAAAAAGTTCAGACTGAAGCCGTTTCGTAGTGGCGATGGACCAAAGCCAAGTGTAAGTCAGCGTGAAATAAATCCTCAAATACCTACCACACGCCCATTGGCCGAGGCAGTATTGGCGCAAGAAAATATTGCCAAGAGCGCTGAAACTATTGGTGAGAAGTCCATCAATCTATTTGGGAATAGAAACCTAATAACTCGCAGCCCGGAGAACATTTCCATAAAACGCAACACCCAGCAACAAACAGAAGCTGCCGCTGCTCAGTCAGCTAAAGAACAACTCACGGTAGTGCGCGAAGTGGCTACACGCAATTATCAGTTAGATGAAATACGATTGGCTTGGAAAAATTTTGCAGACCAACAATTACAAGCCAACTTTCAGGCAAAGGCGGCATTCACCGTTGCTGAGTTATTGCTTATAGAAAATGATACCCTACAAGTTTCTTTTCCGAGTGCTACACAAACTATGTACTTCAACGATTATCGCGGGCAGTTGGGCGAGTATCTGCGCAACCAACATGATATACGCGGACTCGATTTCAAAATTGAAATTCTAAAACAAGAAGACATCAAACACGATTACAAAACAGACAAGCAACGCTATGAAGAGATGGTGTTGAAAAACCCTGCTTTGGAAACTTTGCGTGTGCGATTGGGTTTGCAAGTTGATTTCTAAATGTATTGTTGGGTGCGCTTCTATAAAGAATCAAAAACTTAGTTTACTTTTTTTAACCAAGCATTTGTACTCAAAATAAATTGGCAAATTCAAAGGACTAAAACGCTAGAAATGTAGTGTTCGATCTGTTCCCGAATTTCTCTATTTCCAGTTGAAAGAATTTGGTTTGCTGCATCAAAATGAACTCGATAAAAACAGCGATGTCCTCATTCTTTTCTGCGCTGTTCAGTGCATCGATATAGGCAGTTCTGTCCTCAGCAAAAATTTTTATCAGTGGTTGTTGGAAATACATTTGAACAAAATTCATAGCCAGTCGTGCAGTTCTATCGTTGCCAGCACCAAATGGGTGAATGTTTACCACGTTGTAATGAATCTCTGCTGCCAAGCGAATGATTTCGATGGACGTTTTCGCATTCTGAAATTTTTCTTTTGCTGCTTGAACCAACTCGCTTAGCAATGAAGGAACTTTTGCGAAGTCAGGAAAATATTTTTGGTCAACATATACCTGCGCCTTTCGCAACTCACCTTTGGAAGTATCAAAGTTTCCACTCATCGCTTTTACTTCACCTCCCGTTTGGCGCATCACCTTTTCATTTATCCGGCAAATCAAGTCCACACTAAAAGGTGTTTGCACTAGAGCTTGCGCCTTCACAAAAAGAAATGCATCAAAGTGATCGTGTACCATCAAATGATCCACAAGTGGTTTGCCCAGTGCGGTGATGCCCTTGTCTATGAGAACTTTTGTTTCGGTTTCAGTGAGCGATCCTCCCTCAATCTTAGTGCTGTGATAAACAATACTGATCATGGCAAAACGCTCATAGTCCATTGCTTCGCTCAGTTGCAAGCCGAGATATTGGTCATGGAGCAATTGCCATTTACTGACTAATTCAGTGTTCATGTTGGTAAAAGTAATGTGTTCATTTTTGGAATTTGAATTCTGAAATGTGATGGAAAACAATGAATAGTTTACTCAGAAAAACTTCTTCACCACACGCATCAATTGTTGATGAATGTGTTTGTTGGAACAAATTAAATCCTGACCAAAAACAGGATTATCGCCACCATCGAACTCAGTGACTTCGCCACCTGCTTCACGCACTATGATGGTGCCCGCTGCCACATCCCAAGCATTTAAACCATATTCGTAAAAAGCCTCGAAACGGCCGCAAGCCGTCCAAGCCATATCAAGTGCTGCACTGCCCAATCTGCGCATGCCACGGGTGTTTCGCATCAACTCGCGCAAAAGAAGAATGTAGTTTTCTTCTCTTCCAAAATCATCATAAGGAAAACCAGTGGCCAGCAATGAGGTTGAAAGTTTTTCAATGTTCGAAACACAAATGGGTTGTTCATTTAGAAATGCGCCTCCTCCATGCCATGCACTAAAACATTCGTTGGCATTGGGATCGAAGATGACTCCAAGAATTGGAATGACACCATCGCAAAGCCCAATACTGGTGCACCAAACGGGAACGCCATGCACAAAATTAGTAGTGCCATCAAGCGGGTCTATCACCCAATTCAAACCATTTTCTTTTTTTATCCCTGTGCCTTCTTCTGCCACGAAACCTGCCTCAGGCAACAGCTTCGAAAGTGCTGATACAAATCTTCTTTCACTTTCTTTATCCACATAAGTCACTAAGTTATTTTCTGTTTTCAGTTCAGCATTCAGTTCACTCACGCTGGTTTGTTGTTTCATCCAGGTGCCTATCTCTTTGCTTAGAAAAACCAATTCTTTGGTGAGCGTTTCCAGTTCACTTGTATTCAAAACCGCCATGATGATTGTGTGAGAAAAGAAGAATTATTGAATAGTGTGGGCATCAAGCAAATTCAAATTCTGAATAAACTTGAAGTCAGCCGTATTGCGTGTGATAAGTGTCAGTTGGTTTTGAAGTGCGGTGGCCGCAATGATGGAGTCGCCCAGTTTCATTCGGTGTTTTCTGCGAAGGTCTATTGCGATGCGAGTGGTTTCGTCATTCATATAATAGGTGAGGGCTTGCGAAAGAAACTGTTCAAGTGATTTCATTACCTGCGGTAAATCATCAAATCCGAGTACTTCAATTTTTATTACCATTGATGTTACAAAGTCAGTTTCAACAATTTCATCGAGAAAAGCTTCTTGAGTTTTAGTGAATCTGAGTTTTGAATAATCAATAATGACATTACTGTCTAAGATATATCTCTGTCCCATTCGCTTCTGGCTTGCTTTAGATATTCATCAAATTTTGCGGCTTCTTCTTCAGTAAGAATTCCCTTCACCAAGGCCGGATTGCCTTTGCCCAGCGGCAGCTTTTGTTCAGACAACACTTCGTCCGAAGGATACAGCAATACTTCTATTTGCTTGCCCACGTAGTCATTCGGTATGTCTATGTGTATCTGACTTTCGCTTGCGACCAATGTTCTTTTTATCATTTTGCTTTTGAATAATTGTAAGACAAATGTAGGCTTTACACTTTGCAGCTTTGATGCACTGTGCTATTCCCATTTGTGTTCACTTTCTTTATCCACATAAGTCACCTAGTTATTTTCTGTTTGCAGTTTAGCTTTTCTGTCATTTACATGGGTTTGAACTTTTATCCAAGCTCCAATTTCTTTGCTGAGGATCATAGCCTTTTTTATCAAAACTTCGAGTTCCGATATTGTCATGTTCAATTTTTGTTGGGAATGTATCCCTGAACTTAATTCGCTTTTCATTCTTTTGTCGTGGCATATTTTATAGATACAATTTGCACTTTTCAATTATGCAAGAACAAATAAATAACCAACGTAAAGTTCGTTTTACTCCACCGGCAATTCTTACAGGCCTAGTTACACATGAGATAAAGGGTATGGCCGCAGGCATTCCTGCAGTAACTGTTTCGCTCCAGCACATCGCTCACGAAATGGGTTTGTGGAAAGGACTGAAAGCACTTTCCAAATTGAATCAGCGTGATGGATTTGACTGCCCAGGCTGCGCCTGGCCTGAGCCTGAGCACCGTTCCAAACTTGGTGAGTACTGCGAGAATGGTGCAAAAGCTGTTGCTGAAGAAGCCACCAACTTCAAATGCGATCCTGCATTTTTTGCGAAGCACAGTGTAGAAGAAATGAGCGAGTGGAGCGATTACGAAATAGGAAAAAGCGGACGTGTCACCGAGCCTATGTATTTGCCTAAAGGCGAGTCGTACTACAAACCGATTGATTGGCAAAGTGCTTTCAATATCATCAAGGGCGAATTGAAACAATGTGCCTCGCCCAACGATGCCGTGTTCTACACATCAGGCCGCACAAGCAATGAAGCCGCATTTCTGTATCAACTTTTTGTAAGAGCTTTTGGAACTAACAATCTACCCGACTGTAGCAACATGTGCCACGAGAGCAGCGGAGTAGGCTTGGGCGAAACAATTGGCATTGGTAAAGGCACGGTTACGTTGCAAGATATTTATGATGCAGAAGTAGTATTGGTGATTGGTCAAAATCCAGGCACAAATCATCCAAGAATGTTGAGTGCTTTGCAGAAATGCAAAAAGAATGGCGGCATGGTCATTCACATCAATCCATTACCAGAGGTGGGAACCACGAAATTTAGTAATCCGCAAAGCCCGTTGGACATACTCACCGGAGGCACCAAAATCGCTGATCATTTTCTGCAAGTAAAAATTGGTGGCGACATCGCTTTGCTAAAATTGTTGATGCAGTATTTGATGGATATAGAAGAAACAAGGGGAAATGTGTTTGACAAGAATTTCATCGCATCACAAACAGAAAATTATGATGCAATGATTGCAGAATTGAAATCGTTCGATGTTGTGAAAGCTTATGATGATTGCGGAATATCTAATGAGCAAATTGAAACGGTAGGAAAAATTTTGTGCGAGAGGAAGAATATAATTTCATGTTGGGCAATGGGCTTGACGCAGCACAAACATGCAGTGAACAATATCCGCGAAATAGTGAACCTCCATTTGCTACTTGGAGCAGTGGGAAAACCTGGAGCGGGCCTTTGCCCGGTGCGCGGGCATAGCAACGTGCAGGGTGATCGCACTATGGGTATTTACGAAAAACCGAAACCTGAATTCCTCGATGGTCTTGACCGCGCATTCGATATGAAATCGCCACGTGCTGATGGTTATGACACCGTGGAGTGCATAGAGGCAATGCATGAAAACAAAGTAAAAGTTTTTATGGCAATGGGCGGAAATTTTGTTTCTGCCACACCCGATAGTGAGTTCACCGGCAGGGCCATCCAAAATGTAAAACTTACTGTTCAAATTTCTACCAAACTCAATCGGAGCCATTTGGTAACTGGGGAACATGCACTCATTCTTCCCTGTCTTGGAAGATCAGAATTAGACATACAAAATGGAAATGCACAATTTGTTTCGGTAGAAAATTCAATGGGTGTTGTGTCAAGTTCCAGAGGAAATCTTGAGCCAGCCTCCACCAATTTGAAAAGTGAGCCTGCCATAGTAGCTGAACTTGCCGCAATGGTGCTTGGCCCGAAAAATCCAATTGATTGGAGAGCAACTATTGCAGATTACGATATAACAAGAAATCATATCGAAGCCGCAATTGTGGGCTTTGACAACTACAATAAACGTGTGCGACAACCAGATGGATTTTATTTGCCCAACGGCCCGCGCACGGGCAAGTTCTCTACTGAAAATGGCAAAGCAAAATTTACGGTCAATCCTCTGCCAAATGTCGAAGTGAAAGATGGTCATCTAATTATGATGACCATCAGAAGTCACGACCAATACAACACAACTATCTATGGTTTGAATGACCGGTATAGAGGAATAAAGAACGAACGCAGAGTGGTGCTACTGCATCCTGCCGACATGCAAAAACTAAACATAAAGGAAAAGGAAATTGTAAATCTTGTGGGTGAATTCAACGGTGTAAAACGTATTGCAGAAAAATTTCATGCGTTACCTTTTAATATTCCATTGGGCTGTGCGGCTACTTATTTTCCTGAAACAAATTGTCTTGTACCAATAGACAGTTATGCGGACAAAAGCAAAACTCCAGTGAGTAAGTTTATTGAAATACGCATTGAAAAATGTGAGTGATGGCAGCACACTTTTCCCAAAACTATTGATTGTATATAACCTGCAACACCGTTTGTCCAACAGCCAACAAAGTGTTTGGATCTATTATCTCGATATTGTCTTTGTGCGTGTGGTGATACGAGCCAAAAAGATAATTGCCAAGACCCATTGCGGCAGGTTGTGGTCGAGTATCGATGATGTCGATACATCGCAATCCGGCTTGATTCAAAAAATAATGATCATCAATCACCCCATTCACTTCTTCATTGGGGAAGTAGCTGCTAAAACCAATTTTAGAAGCTGTGCTCCAAACAAGATTTGCCACATCCTGCGCTGAATGGGTTGAGGTGCCTTCTATATAAAAAGTAGCATCAGCGGCACCTACCATATCCAGGCAAATTCCAAATTTCGGATTGTAGTTTATCGGTTGTTTGTTCAATGCCCAATATTGCGAACCAATGCACCAAGAAGAAGTGAATCTTAGATTAAGTATTTCTTCAATTGCGCTATCATCAATGCCATCTGGCATACCATTATCTTCGGCATCAAACAGCATAATGTCAAGACCAACATTGGTTGGAAATTTTTGTTGTAGTCGTGCAATTTCAAGTAACACTCCCACTCCACTGCCTCCATCATTTGCTCCGTCAATGGGCTTGTTTTGCAGTAGCGGGTTTTTATCCTTATCAGCTATGGGGCGTGTATCCCAATGTGCAAAAAGCAAAACACGATCTTTCTTTTCTGGTTGAAATTGTGCTATGATATTGCGTATAGAAATGGATTTTCCATCGCGTGACAACAGCGCAGGTGTTTGAGCAAAAACAGTGGCGCCATAATTTTTCAACATAGCCTCCAGCCAATCGCCACATAGTGTGTGGCTCTTTAGATTGGGCACACGTGGGCCAAAGTCCACTTGTTTTTTTACAAAATAAAAAGCACTGTCGGCATTAAACAATGGCGCAGCAATTTCAACCTTCGTTGGCTTATGATTTGGTTTTACAATGACTGGATCTTTGCCACCATCGCACCCGATATACACACTGCTTATCACAAGAAGCGCAATAAGTGCAATTGCGATAATCTGTTTTGCTTTCATTTATTTTGGTAATTTAAAAGACCAATACCTAACATTGTTCCGCTCGAAAAATGGTAATAGCAACCGGTTTATTCATATTCATTCTGATACCCAACTAGTGCCATCTTTTGTGTCCTTGATTTGGACATTGATGTCGGCCAACAGGTCACGAATTTTATCGGATGTATTGTAATCTTTATTGGCCTTCGCATCGTTGCGCATGGCTATTATCATAAGCATCAGTGAGTCGGTCAATTTCGAATTTTCGACTGTTTCCTCTTTTCTTAAACCAAGCACTTCAAATAGAAATTCATGGTAGGTTGTTTTCAAAGTATCAATGTCGGCTGCTGTCAATTTCATCAGTCCTTCCTTTGCGCTATTGATGACACGAACACCTTCGAACAAATTACTTAAAAGTATAGGAGTATTTAAGTCATCATTCATCGCATCGAAACATTCTTGACGAAATTTATTGGTGTCAAAATCGCTTTGGGTAGAAGGCGTGAGAAGCGGGATTAGGTTGACTGCTGCCATCATTCTTTTAAAACCTTTTTCAGAAGCTTGCAATGCCTCGTTGCTAAAATCAAGGGTGCTTGCATAATGACACATCATAAAGAAAAATCGCACTGTCATTGGGCTGTAGCCCTTGTCCAATAGTTGGTGTTCGCCCGTTATCAACTCTTCCGGAGTGAAGCCGTTGCCTTCGCTTTTTGCCATTTTTCTGCCATTCACAGTGAGCATGTTTCCATGCATCCAATAGCGCACAGGCTGCTGCCCTGTTGCACCTATGTTTTGTGCTATTTCGCATTCATGATGTGGAAATTTTAAATCCATTCCTCCGCCATGTATGTCGAAAGTTTTGCCTAGATATTTTGTACTCATAGCAGAACATTCTAAATGCCACCCCGGAAAACCAGCACCCCACGGGCTGTTCCATTGCATCAAATGAAATGACTCGGCTTTTTTCCACAGTGCAAAATCTAAAGCATCGCGTTTTTCATCTTGACCATCCAGCTCGCGGGTGGCGGAATAAAGCTCGTCAATCACTCTTCCTGATAGTTTGCCGTACGCAAATTTTTCATTGAATTTGCGCACATCAAAATAGACCGACCCGTTACTTTCATAAGCATATCCATTTTTTATTATTTCACTTATCATTTCTATTTGTTCAATCAAATGGCCCGTTGCGGTTGGTTCAATACTCGGATTTTGATTGTTGAAAATACGCATCACATCATGAAAGCCATTGGTGTATTTCTGCACCACTTCCATGGGTTCAAGGTTTTCCAGTTTTGCTCTTTTGCCAATCTTGTCTTCGCCTGCATCGGCATCATCCACGAGGTGGCCCACATCGGTAATGTTGCGCACATAGCGCACCGTATATCCTATAAATTTCAAGTACCTATACACCACATCGAAGGTGGTAAAAGAGCGCACATTGCCCAGATGCACATCGCTGTATACCGTTGGGCCGCATACATACATCCCAACATGCCCTTCTACTATTGGCTTAAATTCTTCCTTCTCGCGAGTGTAGCTATTGTATAAAAAAAGTACTTGATTCATAATGGGCAAAGAAAACATGCAAGGTGGCATAAAAGGAACGACTTGATTTTTTAATGAAGAACCAATTTTCGATAAACAGAGAAAGAGGGTTTGTCCCAATTTTACCTATGCAATTTATTTTTTTTCAAAAAGAATGTTGCATCTCAAAGTTTCTGATTACTTTTCCACTGTCAAAAAGTTCTTTCCTTATTTATCACCTTTATCGCACCGACCTCCGCGTTTTTATCTTTTTGTTGAAAGTAGCAGCTGGCATCAACGCTATTAAAGCATAAGTGGAGAACCTCCGAAGGTCTGTACATCCAAACCATTTTTCTAACAACTTAAAAAAAATAATCCAATGGTTACAGTACAACTTAAAATCGTGGAAGAGGGCCTCAAACACCCTACAAATGAACTTACCAAAGTTATTTCAAAACACCTTTTTGACGATGACATCATTGTTACAGAGGATGCGGATCTTGAACTGAAAGTGAAATTCCTACAGGACAATGATCAAGATTTAATTCTTATCGCACTTCGGGACACAAAGTCCAAGCACAAATTGGGAGAAAAAATCATTCACTATTTAGATCACTCATGGACTGAGGACACTGCTGCCGAAGCCCATGCTCTGGTTGCATCTAACGCTGTCGTCAGTTGAAATTAATTCATTTTTCAGGAAAGAACTTCAAAGCCCGTTGAGCAATTCGCACAGCGGGTTTTTTGTTTTGTTGCATAATTGGAGGCTGTATACATTGTTATACCAATTCCAAGTTCAAAATAGTCCAAAACTATTTTGAACTTAGAATTGATATAATTTGAAGAAAAGAGAAAAACACATCACTAGAATAACGCATGAATCAATAGCTCATACTGATGAAAGACGTGGGCTTGATTACAATATTTTTGAACCAAAATGAACTATGTAACAGATGGTAACGGCTCCCAAAAGAAATTGGCGGTTCAGTAATTAAATGAAGCCTGTGCTTCGTATCAAGTTCAGTGC
>JAYSWI010000494.1:0-3770 GCA_043718125.1 Flavobacteriales bacterium | reverse complement strand
TGGCGACCTCCTCCCCGACCCGACCGATGACCAATATATTGCGACTGCATTTCACCGCAATACCATGACCAACGATGAAGGAGGTGATTGCCTTGCGTGGCTACTCCAGTTACGCCTATTCCCTTCCACCTGCCGGTGCAGGCCCTAGTGAGTGTCACACCGTTTACGTTCACTGTTGCTCCTTGGCTTATATTGATGATACCCAATGATCCAAAGTGAACGTCTGCATTGATGTTTAAAACGGTGTTGGCACGTGCAAGTTCACTTTTTGGATTGGAAGGGCGAATAATTTAGACTTGCAACTCAAACCTATTGAATAATTTTAGGAGAGAAAACAAGACCAACATGAAATATTTTTTTGCCCATTATGAATAAATCTTACAGCATGAAATGACAATGGACGGATTCGTTTCGTTCAAAAAAGAACGTAATTTTTGAACTATTACAATTTACCATTTGCCTTTATTATTTAGCCCTCAAAAATGTCCAACATAAAAAATCACTTTCAAGAAGCCCACACACTTCTTACTACCATTTTAGGTGATGAAACTTTTTTTGCTCAAATAGAAAAGGCGGGTGCATTGATGTGCGCGAGTTTGTGGGGCGATGGCAAAATAATTTCGTGCGGCAATGGTGGCAGTATGTGCGATGCCATGCACTTTGCAGAGGAGCTTACAGGCCGCTATCGCGATAATAGAAAAAGTATTGCGGCCATTAGCATCAGCGATCCTTCGCACATTACCTGTGTGGGCAATGATTATGGTTTCGATTTCGTCTTTTCGCGTTTTGTGGAAGGGGTAGCGAAAAGTGCGGATGTGCTTCTTGCAATATCCACTAGTGGCAATTCGAAAAACATAATTGAAGCAGCCAAGGCCGCAAAAGAAAAGGGAATAAAGGTGATTGGCATTACTGGTAAAGATGGTGGTGCGCTTGCATCTCTTTGCGATGTTGAAATACGTGTGCCGTGGTTTCAACACGCTGACCGTATTCAAGAAATTCATATCAAAGTAATACATGCTTTGATTGATTTTATTGAAACGCATGTTTAAACATTTGTGTGTACAACAATGATTCAACTTCATATTGCGGCTCTCAATTGTTAGCTTTAAAACAATATTTTCAAACTTAAGAATGGCAGCGAGCATGGCAAGAAAAACGATAGAATTAAACATCAAGTCATGCTCGTAAAAACCTTTGGCTCTGCGGTGTTTGGTGTTAGTGCTGCTACTATTACCATAGAAGTAAACGTGGACAAGGGTGCCCAAATGGCCATGGTGGGTTTGCCCGATGCGGCAGTGAAGGAAGCACAGCAAAGAATAAAAGCGGCTCTTACCAACAGTGGCTACACCCTGCCTGTGCGCAACATCACAGTCAACATGGCTCCTGCCGACATACGCAAGGAAGGAACGGCTTACGACTTGCCACTAGCTATCGGAATTCTTGCCGCAACAGATCAGATAAAGGCCGAGGGCTTGGACCAATTTATCATCATGGGCGAGCTAAGTTTGGATGGTGGTCTGCGGCCAATAAAAGGTGTTTTGCCCATTGCTATACAAGCCAAGAAAGAGGGTTTCAAAGGGATGTTTGTGCCCATACAAAATGCAAGAGAGGCGGCTATAGTGAGCGATTTGGATGTATATGGAATTGAACATATCAAACAGGTAGTTGATTTTTTCAATGGTGACGCCATGCCGGAGAAAACAATCGTGAACACACGCGATGAATTCTACAGCCGTCTTGACAATTTTGCAGTTGATTTTTCTGACGTAAAGGGCCAAGAAAACATAAAGCGAGCATTTGAAATTGCAGCAGCAGGTGGCCACAACGTTATCTTGATCGGCCCACCCGGTGCAGGCAAAACCATGCTGGCAAAACGACTGCCTACAATTCTTCCTCCATTGAATTTGCAAGAGGCATTGGAAACTACAAAAATCCACAGTGTGGCAGGCAGATTAAAAAAGGAAGATGCATTGATTAGTGTTCGTCCTTTTCGGTCGCCACACCACACCATTAGCGATGTGGCATTGGTAGGTGGCGGCAGCTTCCCACAACCCGGTGAGATTTCACTTGCGCATCATGGTGTTTTATTTCTTGACGAATTACCGGAGTTCAAAAGAACCGTTTTGGAAGTCATGCGCCAACCGCTCGAGGATAGAACCATTACTATTTCGCGCAGCAAATTTTCGGTAGAATATCCTGCTAGTTTTATGCTGGTGGCTAGCATGAATCCATGCCCTTGTGGTTTTTACAATCATCCCGAAAAAGATTGTGTATGCGCCTTCGGAGTGGTGCAGAAATACTTAAATAAAGTAAGCGGGCCATTGTTGGATCGCATCGATATACATATTGAGGTAACACCCGTCAGTTATGACGAACTCAGCGACAAGCGTGTGGGTGAAGGAAGTGCTACAATAAGAGGTCGCGTAATAAAAGCACGTGAAATACAAGAAAAGAGATATACAAAACGCGACACTATTTTTTGCAACGCCCAAATGGACAGCAAACTTTTGAAAGAACTTTGCGCCATAGATGAAGCCGGAAATAAAATGCTGCGCCACGCGATGGATAGACTAAAACTTAGCGCGAGGGCTTATGATAGAATATTAAAAGTGGCGCGAACCATTGCCGACCTTGCAGAGTGTGACGATATACAAACAGAACACTTGGCAGAAGCCATACAGTATAGAAGTTTGGATAGAGAAAATTGGGCAGGATGAAAAATTATACAAATAGAATTTCCTACAGACTATTGATATGGTTGTGTGCTTCATTTATGAGCTGGATATGTACATCATGTCATTGCGGAAAAGCAATACAAAAAGACGGTGCAGCGCATGAAGAGGGAAGTTTAGCTGGAACATATCCGATTCAAATTACTATTACACAAACCAGCAACTATTGCGGTGGCGCAGCACCACCTGACGAATTGTTGAACGATTTGCTACCACCAAAACCACTTGGAGACTTTGCTTTTTTTATTAGAAAGGGTAAAACCAACATTGTTGCCGAAAATGTGATTGCCTCAGGCAAAACAAACTCAGAAGGTTTATGTCACCTTCAACTTCCGGAGGGTGATTACGCATTGGTTTTTGCAGACAAAAAGGACAAAGTTTATTACAACAAATTATTGGACGAACTAAAAAATGGCAACGAAAACTTCGCACCTATTGATAAAAATTGTCTTGAAAAATGGTTGGCCACACCCGAACTAATTTTCACTGTAAGTAAAGATGGGCCGAATCGATTTGAAATAAATGTACATCACCATTGCCCTTGGAATGCAACGCCATGTGCGCAATACATCGGGCCGCTGCCTCCATGAGGATGATAGTATCCATTGAGCCTACTCAGTTATTCCAATTATTCATTTCCGAAAGTCCAAAAACTATTTTTGGACATACAATGGTAGATGCCCGCCCATTATGCCAAGTGATTATTTGGTGTCTAATAAAAAAGTAAAATCCGTTTGCTTATCATGGTTTGACAACAGGTGTATCAACCATAGTGAATGGAATTCCACACTATCCTGTCAAAACCTTTGCGCTTTCTTTGCTCAAATAGTTTGAACATAGTTGAGGCTTAACTCGAATGCCTTCTTCACGCGCAGAAAACGCAGAAGCGCGCAGAAAATTTCTGTTTAACATTTTTCAAGATGGCTTCTGGTATGGCACTAATACCAATTCTAATTAATAAATAGTCCGTTGTTGCTATTCACCTCACTTGTATTCTCTCCAAAGGAGAGAAATAGCTGGCCTATTTCATAATTAGAA
>JAYSWI010000493.1:0-3772 GCA_043718125.1 Flavobacteriales bacterium | reverse complement strand
TGATAAAAGAACGATACCTGAAATTGACTTCTGCATTGTCTAATCCTGAAAAAAGTTGACCAAACAGTCAACATGAAAGTGCAACTCACTCAAAAATTCTTTGAGTGTGGTCAATACTTTTTATCTTGATAGTGCTTGAGTTTCATTTTAATTGACGTAGCAACATTTTTTTGATTTCTTTCCGCTTCCACATGGGCATGGGGCATTTCTATCTACTTTTTCAGAAACTACAGGTTTTGGAGGATTTAATAATTGTTCTACATCACTAATATCTTCCTCATCTTCCAAACCAATGATTACCTGCCAGCCTCTGCTATTGCACAGTGTAATAATCTCAATCGCTCGTTCTTCTGTTTTTACCTTAACTATTGCGGGTTTTTCTTTGCTTCCTAATTTACTCATAGCGAATTATGATTTTTGAATTTTGACAAATTTAGTTTTCTTGTTGAAGTTGTTCATTGCATGCAAATATTTTTTTGAGTTTGGTAATTGTCTTTTTATGCTGAGACTTTATACTCAATTTTTTTTCTTTGTGTTCTTTGCGTTATGTTTCTCTGTGGTCTTTTTGATGAAAAAAACTAACTGCAAAGATCACAATAGTTTGCGCTCAGGTCTCAAAGTGCCATTTATTATTCTGATAATTTCTTCTTTGCAATTGCGCTCAATTGTTGTCTATTAGCACGCCTAAGTTTTAATTGTCCAATTTGTTCTCGACTCATAAGAGGTTTCAATTGGTTTATCATCGATGCAAAAAACCGCAAAGTTTACATCAACCTTGCAAGTTCAAACGCAGAGGCACATTCTTCTCATCGCTTTCTACCAAACCATCGCGCAGGCGCACTATGCGGTGTGCATGGCGCGCAATGTCTTCCTCATGCGTCACCACAATAATGGTGTTTCCCAAATCATGTATTTCTTGAAAAAGATTCATGATCTCGTAGCTCGTTTTGCTATCCAAATTTCCTGTTGGCTCATCGGCAAGGATGATGGATGGCTTGTTGACCAAAGCACGCGCTACTGCCACACGCTGCCGCTGCCCGCCCGATAGCTCGTTGGGTTTGTGTTTCATCCTGTCGCCAAGGCCCACTTGGGTCAGCACTTGTTTGGCGCGCTCATTTCTTTTTTCTTTTGGTATGCCGGCATACACCAGAGGCAATGCTACATTTTCCAAAGCCGTATATCGGGGCAGTAAATTGAAAGTTTGAAACACAAAACCAATTTCCTTATTTCTAATTTCTGCCAACTCGTTGTCAGATAGTTTTGCTACGTCCGGCCCATTCAGCATGTACCTTCCTGCAGTGGGCGTATCTAAGCAACCAATGATATTCATTATCGTGCTTTTGCCGCTTCCACTGGGTCCCATCAAAGCCACATATTCATTTTTATTTATCGTTAAATTGATGCCGTTCAGGGCCTTCACTGTTTCGTCACCAATGCTGTAATGGCGTGTTAGTTTTTCAATTTGGATGATTGCATTCATGGCCTCAAAAGTATTGTGAGACACCTCCAAAGTGAATACCGCTTGTCAGCACACAGCTAGTTTCATCCCCGTCTTTTTCCATTGCCTGTTTACTTTCGGCCACTGCTATCAAAATTTTATTGACCCAAATAAATTCCTTATGTCGAAAATTCGTTTTGTTGTAATAGGTGCCGGACACATCGGCAAACGTCATGCAGAGATGGTGATGCGCAATGATGAGAGCGAATTGGTGGCGATGTGTGATGTGCGCAGCAAGGAAGAATGTGCGGTGGATTACGACATCCCCTTCCTCCACGATCCGCAAACCATGCTGAACACCGTGGAGTGCGATGTGGTCTGCGTTTGCACACCCAATGGCCTTCATGCAGAGCATGGCTTGCTAGCCCTTAAGCATGAAAAACATTTGGTAATAGAAAAGCCGATGGCCCTGCACAAGGCGGAATGCGAGCAGATGTTGTATCAAGCTTTGAGCGCCCACAAACAAGTATTTTGTGTGATGCAAAACCGATATAGCCCACCAAGTGTTTGGATAAAAGATGTGCTGAATAAAAAACTTTTGGGCGAAATATTTATGGTGAAAGTGGATTGCTTTTGGAACCGCGACCACAGGTATTACAAAAAAAATTATTGGAAAGGATCAATGGATTTGGATGGAGGCACACTCTTCACTCAGTTCAGCCATTTTATCGACATCATGTTCTGGTTGTTTGGCGACATCAAAAACATTCATTCGCGCTTTCGCGATTTTAGCCATCACGACAATACGGAGTTTGAAGACAGCGGCATTGTCAGTTTCGATTTTATGAATGGCGGCATTGGTTCATTCAATTTTTCAACCGCTGTGCACAATGTCAATTATGAAAGCAGCTTGACCATTGTGGGTGCCAATGGAACCGTAAAGTTGGGCGGACAATACATGAATGAAGTATCATATTGCGACATCAAAGATTATGAGATGCCGCAACTAGCAGTGGGCAATCCTGCCAATGATTATGGGGCATACAAAGGCTCTGCGGCCAATCACGTTTACATCATTCAAAATGTGGTGGACACATTGAAAGGGCGCACCAACATCACCACCAATGCCATGGAGGGTATGAAGGTGGTGGACATCATAGAACGCATTTATCAAAGTGCTCCGCGCATTCAAAAGATGCTCACTGTTGCCTAAATAAAAGATTGCAACATCAGCTTCATTCACAAAATAACGGGCACAAAAGGAAATCCGCTGAAAAGCGAATTTGTGCGCAATGTGATTACTCTGTTGACTGGGACTGCTTTGGGCCAACTGATTGCATTGTTGCTTTCTCCCGTTCTCACACGGCTTTTTTCGCTCAATCATTTTGCTACGTATGAGCAATATTCTTTCATCTGCGGCACCCTCATCTTGATCATCACCGGCCGATATGAATATGCTGTGATGCAGCCAAAGAAAGAAGAAGACGCCCGGCACGTGGTGGCTTTATCCATTCGAATTGCTTTTTATGCCAGCTTACTTCTAGGTATCATTTTGCTTTTTACTTCCCAAATTATTGCGGACTATAATCACAATCAAGATTTGCGTTGGTTGTTATTTACATTGCCTATAGCAGTGTTTTGCGCTGGGGTGTTTCAGACCATCAATTACTGGTTTAGCAGAAAGAAAGATTATCGGGTAGCCTCCACTTCGCGCATGTTGTATGCCGCATCGGGCGAGCCTTTCAAGGCCATTGCAGGCTTTGTACAGCCGTCAGCTTGGGGTCTGGTGGTGGGTGCGGTGCTTGGCCATTTTATCTCTGCTTTTTTTTCTTGGCGAAAATTTATGAAGGATGAAATACGAACCATATTTCATGTATCAAAAAGGCGCATGGCGGAGCTTGCTCATGAGTTCAAAGCTTATCCATTGTTCACCACTTGGGGTGCTGTTTTGAACAGCCTTGCACAGTGGGCACATGTAGCAGTGTTTACTTTTTTTTATGGCGAAAGGGCACTTGTTCCAATTGCTTTTATTGCCCTCAGCCGAAGAATATTTTTTAATCCGCTTGGCATGTTGGCAGGTTCTTATGGTCAAGTTTTTTATCAGCGCATTTCAGAGATGAATGACCCTGTTGAGTTGAAGACTTTTTTTTTAAAGAACCTGTATCGCTTTCTGGCATTTGCTGCCTGCATGGTTTTGTTGGTGCATTTGCTGCCCGATAATACTTTGGGTTTTGTGTTTGGCAAAGAATGGAAAGATGCACTTATTTATTTGCGCATTCTGTCGTTTTGGTTTGCATTAAATTTTGCAATCTCATCATTGTCTTTCATCTTCAA
>JAYSWI010000492.1:0-3778 GCA_043718125.1 Flavobacteriales bacterium | reverse complement strand
AATTTCGCCCAAACCAGATGAGGACAACTATCACAATATTTCAAAACGACTCAGTTTCCTTCCTGCTGATTTCGTGATGCTAGCTTGGCGTTTTTGATAATACCGTATCGGTATCTGTTTTAGGCCAATCTTCGTTACGCTCGATTCGCCTAAACAGCTACTCTAACGGAATTTACCCCCGCACTTGCGGGAGGACTATTTTGAACTAAGAATTGGTATAAATTTTACACTTCAAACAATCCCAATCAACTCCTCCTTCAAAAAATTGTACAACGAACAAACCGTGATGTTGCCTTGCATAGTGCGTGTGTCACCGCTGGGTACTATGATGTAGTTGTGCTTTGCTTTCAAATCGGCTATTGCGCTTTTGTTGCCGCGTGTAAGTGTGGGTGCCACATTGTATTTCACTTCTATAGCGGCTATGATGTTTACACCACGGGCTATCACCAAGTCCAATTCTCCGCTGTTGTATGTGCCGAAAAAATACAGTTGCGCATTCTTGCCAATGGCGTTGCGCAGTTGCTCTATTACAAAACCCTCGAACGAAGGCCCGATAATGCTATGATTGAAAAGGTCGTCTTCTTTTTTCAAACCATGGAAATAGTGCAGCACACCGCTGTCGCGTATGTAAACCTTTGGCGTTTTCACCAACCGCTTGTTCAGGTTGGCGTAGTAGGGTTGCAGTCGCACTATGAGGTAGGCTTCTTCTAAGTAATCAATGTACTTTCTTACTGTGTTTACACTCATTTGCAGTCCATCAGCCAGGGTGCTGTAGTTGATGATGTTGCCATGCATATTGGCCAACATGGTCCATAGTTTTTGTGTGTTGGTGGGGTCGGCACTCAGGCCTATGGAAGGCAAGTCGCGCTGCACGTAGGTGAATACAAAATTGTTGAACCAATCTCTTCGTGTTTCATCATCATCGTTCAGGAAGGGTTCAGGAAAACCTCCGCGAAACCACAAACGCCCGAATGAATTTTCACCCACTTCTGTGAGGCTAAGCCCCATCAATTCTTCATAGGCAATTCGGCCTGCAAGTGTTTCGGATGAGTCGCGAATCATATCGGGCGATGCTGAACCCAGCAGTAAAAATCGCAATGGCACTCTGTGCTTGTCCACCACATAGCGAAGCAGCGGAAAAAGAGTTTTCATTCGTTGCACTTCGTCAATCACCAGTAATTTTTCCTGATGGCGAATGAGGTATTGTTGTGTGTCGTTGCTCAATGATTGATAGTTGTCCGTGTTTTCCAAATCGAGGAAAATGGCATCCTTCTTCACCGCAGTTTGAAACTGTTTGGCCAAGGTGGTTTTGCCAATTTGCCGAGGCCCTGTCAGAGCAATCACCGGAAAACTTGCCGCGAGCTTTGTGAGTCTTTTTACTAACTGACGTTCAATCATTTGACAAGAATACGCGAATATTTGCATTCTGATTGCAAATTTTCGCTATTGAGAGTTATTCATCAGTATTTGCAGGCAATACAAAGCGTGAAATTTTTTTCGAGTATCAAATTTGATGCAGATTGATTACTGCACGTTGTTGGCTTTCAACATGAAGAAAACATCCACCCACAGCAATCACTCCGCTCTTCTATTTTCGTCACATGCGTTTTGTGCTTCTTTCATTCTTTATCGGGCTCTTATCAGTTCCGTCTATTGCACAGCAAGAAGTCATTTCATTTCAGCACTATGGCGTGGCTGATGGCCTTTCCGACAATAACATCCGTTGCATTCTATTGGCGAAGAATGGCTATATGTGGTTAGGCACCAATGAAGGCCTCAATCGTTTTGACGGAGAAGAATTTTTTGTTTACAGAAAAGAAAGAAACAATGCAAACAGCATCTGCGGGAATGTAATTACTGATTTGCTGGAAGATGCCGATGGTCGCCTGTGGATTGCCACACGCGATGGTGGCATTTGTCGCCTCAATCCAAAAACAGGCGAAGTATTTACGCCTAAGCTTATTTCTGATTTTGCACCGGACGGAATGCGCTTCATACATGCAATTGAATTTGATAAAGAAAACAGACTGGTGGTAGGAAGCGACAAGGGGCTTTTCAGAAGCGATATCACGTGTACCTCGTTTAGCAATATTCAACATCAGTACAACCAGTCGAGCTATGACTTGCAGCGCTTAGGCGACAGGTTATTTGTTTCGTGCATAGCACGAGGTGTGGTTGAACTTGTGGCTGATAGTTTGACTTTTCTGAGCAAAAACACATTTCCCTATCCTGCGCATACCATCAACAGTTTCTTCGAGGATAGTCAGCATCAATTGTGGCTTGCATGCTGGGATAACTATTTGCACCGTTATGATGCCGCGTCCAATAGCATCGAAAGCATAAACCATACATCGGCCATTGCCATTAGCTACAGCGCAGATGAAGTGTTGACCATGACCGAAGCTACTCCCGGTGTACTTTGGATAGCCATGAAGAGCGGACAGATATGGCGTTATGCAATAGAAAATAAGAACGCTACACAACTTAACATTTCATCGCAGGAAACAAGTCGTCTGAATGGGAAAAAAATATATTGTACCTAGACTGATAATTACCAGCGCACATGGATAGGAACTGATGCGGGGCTTCATGTGCACAACCCGGTTAATTCAAAATTTGCCATCAACTGGATGAACAATGCTTCCAGCGCGGTAAATGATTTTGCAATGTATAAGGGCGAATTGTTGATTGGCAGTGATGAAGGTCTGCATCTTTTGAACGGAAGCACTCTCCAGCCATGGAAGCAAGTTGCAGAACAACAAAGGGTTCACAAAATCTTTTTTGCTGCTGACAGCAACCTCTACCTAGGTACTCATAAAGCAATATGGAGGTGGGATAAACAGGCCAGTACATTTACTAAACCCCTTAAAGGAATACCAAGTTTTGATGTCAATAACATAGCATCGTCTATGGTGAATGCCTTTACAGATTTTGATTGGAACGGTAAACACCTGCTACTTGGAAACACTTATGGACATGGTTCATTGCTGATAGATACAGAAAGCAGCGATTGGCTTCTCGGATATGTTTATGCTAATGGTGTGATGGACAATCTTGTGAAAGGATTTTACAATGACAGTGACGGCAATAAGTGGATTTGGGGATCACTTACCGGAGTTTCTTGCTTTCAGTCATTGACTAATTGGGAGGGCAGAGCTATGAGTTTCTCAAAGCTATTAGACGAAAGAGAATTTCAGATACGTACCAAGACTTTTGCAGACAATTCAATCTCCAAGGACATCACTGGAATGGTTGAATATGAAAAGGGAAAATTTTGGTTGGCTACGCAAGGAAGTGGGTTGCTGAAATTCGATTCAAATAAGGAAAGTGACTGGTATGAAACGGTAGCGCAATCTCCGCTTTCCTTACGGGCATTGGTGCGTGATGCTGATGGTACTTTGTGGATGAGTGCCAGTGGTGCGTTGCATTCATACCATCCTTCCAGCAACAAATGGACTCGTTATGATGAGAGCGATGGAATTCCAGCCGCAGGTCTCAGTCGCGCATTGTTCACTTCCGGTGATGGAAAAATTTATGCCGGTGGCAATGGCTTCTTCATCACGCTCAATCCTAAGCATTCAAAAGCAAATACTGAATTACCTCAAACAAAAATCACGCACCTGAAAGTGATGGATATGTTCGAAGACTCTCTGCTGAATGTAAATGATGTTGAGCTGCCATTTGATAAAAATTTCATCACGTTTTATTTCACATCGCTTTGCTTCAACAATGCTGAGAATTGCACCTTCGAATACCTGCTAGAAGGATTGGATGAAAC
>JAYSWI010000491.1:0-3787 GCA_043718125.1 Flavobacteriales bacterium | reverse complement strand
AACAGAATCAAGACTTGCATCCATAATATCCGAAAGGTAAGGCGCCAAAAAGTGAATTGAGTCTTGTTGAACACTGCCAAGGAGCAATGCACCGGGAGCAGTTAGAATAATTTCTGTGAACACTTCATCCATCAATTGGAAGGTAAAACCAAGAGGTACTGTCACGTCTGGATCATCCCACACTTGGTTGTCCACTGCTGACACTGACTTGGAGAGATCCACATATTCTTGATTAAGTACAGTCAAGGTATAAGGCAATTCTTGTGAGTGGATGTGAAGAGAAATAATTAGGGATAAAAGGAGTAGGGATTTTTTCATATTGGTTTTTTTTATTTGGTTGTCAAAGAGACGATCAACTTCCGATGTTGTTACACCAACCAAAAAATATTGTCACCTTTCAAAACGGTTTTTGTGCATTCTTCCACGCATCATATTCGTCACTGATTGCCTTGTACATGAGTTCGGCCATTTTGCGTGCACCAGCGGGAGTAAAATGCGTATAGTCAGGACCTGCATAAGGAGGATTATTTGCGACCCAACTAACCATCGAATTTTGTCCACCCATCACCCCAAACATGTCCCAAAAGGCACAGCCTTGGTCAAATGCGGCTTCTTTCATTCCATCATTTAGCTCTGATAAAAACGGCCAAGTTTGGAAGTTGCCATCCACACTGGTACTCATATCTGATGGGCCAATAATTAGTATGGCTGCGTTTGGTGCGCAGTTTTTTATTTGTCTTATTTGTGCTAGAAAACCTTTGCCATAAGCCCTAGCACTTGTTGCACTTTTCAAATAAGGAACGGCATTGCCTCCAAATTGAAGTATCACTAATCGCGCATTCAAATCGGAATAAAACAATTTCAATTCTACTTGATTCACTTTGCGAAGTGCGCTGCCATCATTGCCACGTAGGGCAATGTTGCTGACTGCTACACCTGCCGTGTCTTGCAATGCAACTGCATATATATCAGGACTATCAGCTCCTTTGAAAATAAATCGAATTTTTCTTGGAGTCACGGCAAAGGGCCATGACAATTGTTGCATTGCAGCAGTCACTTGAACATTTTGTTGCCAAATATTTATATCATCAGCCATTACAGTTAGTTGAAATGGATAGTGATGATTTGCAAAATAAATGGTTGCGCTATTGAATGTTTTGGAATGCGGTTGGGCCATTCCTGAAGGTCGCATTTCGAACCATGCTTCGGTGGTGATGGTCGAATCTATTTCTTCCTTCTTGCGCGAAGTATTGAAGCGTGCAAACGAACACATTGCTCCGAATTTATTGTGTTTCACTTTGCCGTCATCAAAGCCATAAGCGGTGTGCCTTTTCCAATTTTCACTTTGCGACTGAGAACAATGTGATGTAGTGGCAATGGGCAAAGGAGAGACTAAACCCGGACCATGCCCACCAAATTTTGCTTGCAATTTTTCGCGCAGCACACCAGTCATTCTATCACATTCTATTTGAGAGTCTCCGTAATGATAAATATGAACTTCTGCACCAGAATTTGCACTATCAAGCGCCTCGAAAAATGAAAAAAAAGTGCTTGAATTGTTGTCCTTGAATTGTAAAGATGCTATAGTATTTTTTCGTGTCACTTCAAGTTTCGAAGTATCCCCTGCAATAGAATCCGATGTGATGACAAGGCTATCAAATTGCGCTAAGTATTTTTCAACGTCCTCTATTTTTCTTTCGCTAAGCGTATCGGTTGCATTGTTCCAAGTTTTGAACTTAAAATTGTAATTGCCCATTTGAATGCCACCTTGGGGAAAAACGAGCATAAGTATTAGGCACATCACACCAATACTTGCAAGAACGATAAGCGTGATATGTGGCCGAATAATATTCAAAAAAAAATCGCCTATTAAAAAATTGAGGTGGTATTGGTTATCCTATTTCTTTGTTTTGTTTCTTGTTTTTTAGTGTATGTTATTCGAGAATTTTAAACTCCGTTCTTCTGTTCTTAGCGCGACCTGCGTCCGTTTCATTTGTATCCACAGGGGCTGTTTCACCATAACCTTTTGCTATTAATTTTTCGGCATTCACTCCGTTTTTTATCAGATATTCTACCACGCTTTTTGCGCGGTTGTCGCTCAATGTTTGGTTGGCTACATCGTTGCCCACGTTGTCGGTATGTCCTCCTATTTCCACTTTCTTATCTGCATTGGCTATAAGAAGATTTGCCAATTTATTCAATTCAATTTTGGATTCCGGTTTCAGTTCGGACTTCCCCGTTTCGAAGAAAACATTTTGCAAAATGATCTGAGCACCCGGTCTTAGTTTTTGCAATTTAATGTCGAGCTGAAATGGGATCATACTGGTATAATTTTTCAAAGAAAAATTTTCAGAATGAAATAAATAACCTTCCTTATTCACATTGAGCGCGTAATCCTTACCGCTTGGAATGCATAGCAAAAATTCGCCACTGTATGCAGAACTGTATGACTCCACAACAAGTTTTCCTGTTTCCAAATCAATCAATTCAAGATGGGCTTCTAGTTTTTTGAAACTGAGTTTGTCAGAAATAATTCCTTTGACATAAGTAACTGGAGTGGGTTGGGCGCGCTCGTGCAATTCGAATTGATACAAATCCAAGCCACCATATCCGCCTTCGCGTTCGCTTGCGAATAGTGCTATTTTACCGTGTGCTGTTACCTGAATAGAATTTTCATTGTGATGTGTATTGATGGGAAAACCAAGATTGGCAGGCTTATCCCAGTCGCCACTGGGCAACATTCTGCTCATATATATGTCCAAGCCACCCATGCCGCTATGGCCATTGCTGCTGAAGTAAAGTGTGCGGCCATCAGGGTGTATCATCACACTTTCTTCTTCAAATAGTGTATTCACTTTGCCCGGTACTTTCATTGGCGCACTCCATTGTCCATCAGTTTTGATGTAGCTGTAATAAATGTCTTGCTCCTTAATTCCACTTGCAGTTCTCTTTCCCCTTACAAAATAAAGCGTGTGCCCATCAGCACAAAAGCTGGGCTGACTTTCCCAAGTATTGGTGTTGATTCCGTTGCCCATATTTTTTGCTACGGCCCAGCCGGTTGCTGTCTTTGTGGTGTAAAATAAATCGCAACTTCCGATTCCATTTCTTTCACCTCCCCACTCTCCCCCTCCTGTTTCGCAAGCAGTAAAAATGAGGGTGAGGCCATCGGCACTTAGTGTTGGTGCGCCTTCATTTTGTTTGGTATTTATTTCCTTCACAGGTTGGCTTTCATTCCATTTTTCACTTTCTTTTTTACTCAGAAAAAAATCTTCCTGCTTGCCTTGAAATACACTAGGGTCGGCAACTAGCCTGGTGTAAAGCAATGTGTTTTCGTCTGCTGTGATACATGGATAATATTCGTCTGCTGTAGTGTTTACGCCAGCACCCAAATTAATAGGAACGAATGGAACGGGATGTTTCAAAGCATCCTTTGCAAACACACAACTGGAAATGAGCAGTTGCGCACGCTTTTCCTGTTGTGCACTTTCTTTGGGATACTTCATGAATTTGGTGATGGCCAATTCTGCTTCGGAGTAATTGCCCTCTGCAAAATAACATTCGGACAGCATCATCCAACCTGCTGGGTAATAGGTTTCGTCTTTCGCAAGGGCTGTCTTTAGTGGGGTTATTGCTTTGCTCGTTTCTCCTTGTTCGTCATATATCTGTGCAAGCAAATAATGTGACTCCATAAAATCAGGGTTTTCAGTGCTTAATTCTTCCAAAAGTTTTTGACTTCCATCGTAGTCAAACAAGGTGTATAGTTGTGTTGCTTCTTCGTATTTTTTTA
>JAYSWI010000050.1:0-2748 GCA_043718125.1 Flavobacteriales bacterium | reverse complement strand
AGCACAATCTGTAACATGCACAACGATATTGTAATTAGAAATGTCAGAGCATGATCCTGTAACTGAAATGAGACTAACAAGGTCGCCTATTTCTGTTGTGGTCAAGTCCAAATCTCCTTCATAAGAAAATCCGCTGATGTGATACATACCCGCTTGAAGGGTATTAAAATCAAAAGTGTTTGAAGGCAATACTTCGAGAATGCCGTTGGCGAAATCTGATAAAATATAGACGTAATTTAATGTAGCTGTCGAAGTATTGATGAAGGAATAAACATCAGACTCTGCATCGATACAGGCACTGACATAAGTGAGGTTGTTGCTGATGAAAATATCACCACCATCACACAAAGCCACGCTGCAATCTATGATTGTAATTGAAATGAAATTTGTGGTGAGCGCATAACAATCATCACTCATAGCTCCTGAAATGGGAAGTCCTGCCAAGCCGGAATTGATATTGAAATTACCTGTAAATGAAATTGCCCAGATGTGATAAACACCTTCGCCCAAAGTTTGAAGATTGTATGAAGCGGAAATGTCTGCTTCCAGAATAGTGTCGTTCGCATTGGCAAGAAAGTAAATGGTTTCTGAACCAATATTTCCACTCAATTCAAAACCAATGGTGGACAACTCGTCCAAGCACAAATCCAAAGTGGTGCCTCCACCCATCAGGGCAATACTTCCAGCGCTGCATGGCAGCACATTGGTGGCGCCTGGCGTTATGCCCTGCACCGCATAGTTGGCAGTTATCAAAGCCGCGCCACCATCGGGCACTCTTGAGAAAGATTGATCTGAATTTCCAAGATCATCTAATTGCATTTGGCCGGGAGTTAAAGCCGCTATTAAGCCAGTGTCCTCCGGATCATCAGTTCCATAAACAATGGCGTCAACAATATCGGTGGCGGTGGCTATTTCATTCGCCTGCCAATCTGTTGCATTACCCACATATATCGCTATTCCATCTGCGCCATTTTGCAAGGAGTTGCCGGGGAAAATGAGTTGAACACCGGGCACACCCACATTGCCAAGAACAAAAAATCCGTTGGCATCCAACGAATAGCCGTCCAGATCAAAAGCCTCATAAGCTGCATCGCCCGCATTGCCTTGGAAAAAAACAACAACTAATCCATCAAGCGATTCATTGGCATTGCCATAAAGCTCAATGAACTCGCCAGTGTCGGCAGCCGGTTGGTCCGGATCCACTTCGTTGATGCGAACCCCTGTATAAGTTGTGACTGGTGGAGAAAGTGACCATTGCAACAATCCATTTGCAATGCCATCTCCTATATAATAATAAGGCCCAGGCACGGTGAGAAAATTATCTTCAATCCAAAGGCCGCCCATTACAGCCACATCCTCGCGGCCTTGGTCGCCAGCACCCCATTGCACAAAGTCCACCATGCTGGACGAGATACCAAAACTACCTGTGGGCAGATATAAACCCATGTCGTCCATTGCTGGTGTAAAACCAGAAGATGCTGCGGTCCAAGTAATGTAAACTTCTTCTCCGGTACTGAGAATAAGATCGCCTGAAACAATAGAGACACCCGCTGTATTCAGCCCTGTCTGATATTGAAAACTAGAACACAAGCGATACGCGGAGATGTCAATTTCAACTGCTCCGAAATTCTTAATCTTTAGTCCTTTTGTTATAGGATCGCAGTAGGTGAAATGAAGTTCTGCGAACGCTTCTGATGCCACAAAAGCAAGGGCAATGAGTAATAGTTTTTTCATGTATAAAAATTTGATTTATTGCGTGCAAGATGCACAAAAGCGGGATGAAGTTGGTTGGTCAATTATCTAAATAATGCAAGAGTTACTATTTCTTGTATTTGAAAAACCCTAAATGTTTTTTCTTCGCCCATGAAATTTACTAAATAGAAATGAAACTTCATCAGCCCCAAACACTTTCGGAAATAGCCGCAATTATCAATTGCAAATATGTTGGTGAACCAAATTTTGTAATCACCGGCATCAACGAAATTCATAAAGTGGAACATGGCGATTTGGTATTTGTGGATCATCCAAAATATTACGATAAGGCTCTTGCAAGTTCCGCCACCACTATCATTATCAATCAAACAATAAGTTGTCCATTAGGCAAGGCATTGATTTTTTCTGACGATCCATTTAGAGACTACAACAAGCTAGTCCTTCATTTTTCTCCTTCGAAAATGAATGAAAAATTGCGAGGAGAAAATGTGGAAATTGGAAATAATTGTATGATCCATTCTAATGTGGCAATTGGAAATAACATCAGAATTGGCCACAACACCATCATACATGCGGGTGTAGTGTTGTACGACAATGTTCGTGTAGGTGACAACTGCATCATACATGCAAATACCGTTATTGGTAGCGATGCGTTTTATTACAAAACACGAGCAACGGGCCGCGAAAAAATGCACAGTTGTGGCAGTGTCGAAATTGAAAACAATGTGGAAATTGGTGCTTCATGTACTATTGATAAAGGCGTTTCGAGTGACACAAGAATTGGTGAAGGCACCAAAATAGACAACCATGTTCACATAGGACATGACACAGTTGTTGGTAAAAATTGTCTCTTCGCAGCTCATGTCGGAATAGCAGGATGTGTCACCATCGAGGACGATGTAATACTGTGGGGCCAAGTTGGTGTGGTGAGCAATGTGCGAATAAAAAAGGGTGCGGTGGTGTTCGGGCAAAGTGGCGTGGGAAATGACCTTGAAGGTGGCAAATCCTATTTGGGAAGTCCTGCTGATGAAGCCA
>JAYSWI010000490.1:0-3796 GCA_043718125.1 Flavobacteriales bacterium | reverse complement strand
TTCGCGTTAAGAAATTGAAAGACCAAGAGTGGTTGCGCACTTTTAGAGTTTATCCTGAAAGACGCGTGGTTACTATTGGATATTATTCTTTGGTAACTATGGATGATTACAAACCGAAGGCTTCAAGTTTTGCCAGCAAAGCGCGATGGGTGGATGTTTATGAAATTCCAGCACTTGCCTTTGACCACAACACCATAGTGGACAAGGCCCTTGAAATGCTGCGGCACGAGTTGATTGCCGACAATATTGGTTTCGAATTGTTGCCTGAAAAATTTACGCTCTCTCAATTGCAGCATTTGCATGAAATAGTGCTTGACAAGAAATTGGACAAGCGCAACTTTAGAAAGACTGCATTAAAAATTGAACACTTGCATCCCTTAGATGAAAAACAAACCGGTGTGTTGCACAAGCCTGCACAACTTTTTCATTATAAAAGGAAGAAGAAAAAATGAAAGTCGAAATCGTGGATTTTCAAAATTTTGTGTTGCATGAAATGTGAAGAAAAGCCAATCTAATTGCTAGAATTTTGCGGTACGCTTTCCAAATATTTTTCTATCAAACGAGGAATACCATATTTATCAATTTCTATTTCCAACACTGCAAAGACATCCGTTGGCAATGATTTCCAAGTTTTCTTTAATTCTAATTCAATGAACTTGGCATGTATTGTTCTATGCGTCAGAATGTGCTTAAACATTTCGCTAGTGCTTACAACTGTGGCCGATTTAGTCATGTTATGCTCCTGCAAAAATTCAGCAATCACATTCCCTATTTCTAATTCGGTAGAAGATTCGAAATTTGGGAAATCATGCAACCCTTGCCAGATACCACTTTTTGTTCTCTTCAGAAGAAAGACCTTTTTCTTGTATCTGATGACGAAATAGTAAAGAAACAATTTTTTTACTTTGGTCTTTTTTCCCTTCACCGGAAAATTTTCAATTGCATTTGTTTTATGTGCAACGCAGGATATTGCATATAAACAAGCCGCGCAATTGGGTTGGCGATAGGTGCAATGTGTAGCACCAAATTCCATGATGGCCTGATTGAATATTCCTGGATTTTTTTTGTCGATCAATTGCGAAGCAAGTAGATGCAATTTCTTTTTGCCCACACTGCCGTCAACTGGATCTGATATGCCATAAAGCCTTGCAAGAAACCGCATCACGTTGCCATCAAGAACGGGACATACTTCCTTGAAACAAAAGGATGCAATAGCAGCAGAGGTATATGATCCAATGCCTTTCAATTTTTCCAATTCAATGGATGTTTGTGGGAATTTTCCTTGATGTTGCTTCGAAATAATTTTTGCAGTGGTGTGTAAATTTCTAGCCCTGCTGTAGTATCCCAAACCTTGCCATGCCTTGAGTACATCGTCCTCATCAGCATTTGCTAGATGATGTATGGTTGGAAAAAGAACAACAAATTTCTGATAGTAGCTCATTCCCTGATCCACTCTTGTTTGCTGCAAAATAATCTCTGAAAGCCAAATAAAATAAGGTTCATTGGTGTTTCGCCACGGCAGATCCCTTTTCCTTACCTGATACCACGCTATAAGAGACTTCGAAAATGATGACATATATTATTTTGATAACAGGCCTGAAAAGAAGACATTGCCAGAATAGAAAGCCGCATATATTTGCCGCCCCCAAATTTTAAGAAAAACAATTTCAATTACAATAAAAAACTTTTAGGAAAATGACAAAGGCGGATATCGTGACGGAGATTTCACACAAAACAGGCATTGATAGAAATGATGTTTTATCGATAGTAGAAGGATTTATGGGCACAGTAAAAAACGCAATGGAAAGCGGTGAAAATGTGTACTTGCGCGGTTTTGGAAGTTTCATAGTAAAGAAGCGTGCTGAGAAATTGGGTCGCAACATCTTGGCCAAGACCAGTGTTGTTATACCTGCTCATCACATTCCAGCATTCAAACCTGCAAAGGAATTTGTGGATGATGTGAAAGCAAAAGTGAAAGTGGCTGAACATGCTTAAAAAGCAGTCAACACTAATTGTGGTTATAGTAGGTGCAATTGGCCTAATCGTTCTTTTTTTACAGTTACCAAAGCAACCTTTTAGCAGCAGAGAAAAGGCATCAACGGCAAGTGCCATTGACCCCGATTCGATAAAGCTAAAACAAGCAATAGAATTGGTGAATGGTGCTACTCCTATGGATGGCATCATCATACTTAGAGAGCTAGTTGCAAGTGACAGCACCAACGTTGATGCTCAGTTTTATCTTGGTTCGTTCTCGGTGCGAAGCGGCCAGATTGACAAAGCAATCAAACGATTTGACACTGTGATGAACTTGAGGCCCAATGAAGTGAAATACATGGTGGAAATTGGGTATCAATACATGCAGATGGATAGTGTGAAAAGAGGATTGATGTGTTTTGAAAAAGCGTTGATGATTGATTCAACTGAAAACAACTCCTTGTTTTTTTCGGCAAAAGCACACGAAGGATTGGGGAACTTAAAAGAAGCAAAAAGAAATTATGAAATTTTGCTGCGACACAACACGGATGCCGTTGTTGACTCGACAGTAAAAACATATATATCAAACATTGATAAAAATTTAATTCAGTAAAAGCAATGCCTTGCGGTAAAAAAAGAAAGCGCCATAAGATGGCAACCCACAAAAGGAAGAAACGCCTTAGAAAGAACCGTCACAAAAAGAAGAACAGATAGTCCTTCTGACGCAATAGCCTATTCTATGCAGAAGCATTGAATAGGCGTTTTGTGCAATGTCAGAAGTTCCTGTGGTTGGGTGAAATGTATCCCTTCCACTTTCCCTTTTTTTTTAATTTAAATAAATCCTTGTGGCACAACCACCGGAAAAATCCAATTGACGGGTAACGTAGAACTGGTAATAAACACAACATCCACTGGTGTTGACATTGCACTGCTGCGCGATAAGGTGCTGCTTGAATTGCATCGCGAACAACGCAATCAAGAGTATGCAGTTGGCGACATATACGTTGGCAAGGTGCGCAAAATATTGCCACACCTCAATGCGTGTTTTGTGGATGTGGGATATCACAAAGATGCCTTTCTGCATTATTTGGATTTGGGACCTCAGTTCGCATCGCTCAATCATTTTACACGAAGAACAGTAGCTGGTGAGCAGAAAAGTGGTGACTTGATGAATTTTCCTTCCATGCCTGACATCAGCAAGGATGGAAAAATAAAGGATGTGATTGGGCAGAGTTATGTGATACCTGTGCAAGTGGCCAAGGAACCAATTTCTCAAAAAGGTCCACGCCTCACTTCGGAAATAACGCTTGCAGGCCGTTACCTTGTTCTTGTTCCTTTCTCCAACAAAATTTCGTTGAGCAGCAGAATTACCAACGAGGTAGAACGCGAAAGACTTCGCAAGCTGATTCAAAGTATTAGGCCCGCCAACATGGGTGTGATAATTCGGACTCAAGCCGAAGAAACGAGTGTTACAGAGCTTGATCAAGATATGCAGGACTTGGCCATGCGCTGGAATGAAATGCAGCAAACGCTAAAAACTGCAAAAGCACCACAACGCATTCTGGGTGAAATAAATAAAACAAATACAATTTTAAGAGATATTCTTAACGAAAATTTCTCCAACATTCATGTCAATGATGAAAAGGTGGCCTCCGAAGTGAAGGCATACTTGAAAAGCATCGGGCACAATGACTCCATATTGAAACTACATCAGGTGCCTGATTTGTTTGATGCGTATAGCGTGCATAGACAGATAAAGCAAAACTTTGGCAAACAAGTGAACCTGAAAAGTGGTGCATACTTGATAGTAGAGCACACAGAA
>JAYSWI010000489.1:0-3802 GCA_043718125.1 Flavobacteriales bacterium | reverse complement strand
CGGCAAGCAGGTTCACAGCAATTTTTTCAAGCATTCCCCACACGGGAAAATTGAAAGCGTTGATGTGGATCGCAACACCCTCTTTTGGTACCATAATGTGGTGTCCATTAAAAGTTCCGTTCTTCGAAAGTTTTGCCATTTCACCATCCACATAATATGTTTCGTTTGGAAATTGTCTGCGCAAGGAAGCGTAAGCAAACAGGTTTCCGATGCCTCCTTCTATATCTATCCAGCTATCTATTTTGGTGGCTCCTGTGCGATAACTCATTTCATAATAAGCCTCTTTTTTTTCTGAAAGAAAAAACGCCAATGCCTTTAGCATTCTGCCGCGCTCATGAAAAGTGAGCTTCCGTAATGCTGGATTACCAATGGTTCTAGCATAGTGGAGCATGGTTTGAAAATCGATACCCGCACTGCTTGCAGTTGCCACAACCTCTCCGGTAACTGCGTCATAAAGTGGTTTGCCATCACCCGTTCCTGAAAGCCATTGTCCGCTTACGTAATTCTGTAATTTCATAATGAAAAGAAAAAAATGAATGGCCGAAAGTGCAACGCAAAGGACAGATTATTATCTTTTGTGATCAACTACTCATGCAATGCTTTGATCATATTATTGCTCTCAGCATAGCGGATACATTACTGTTTTGTCGTGCCCTTTCTAATCCTTCACACGAGAAAATCGAAGTGCCTTCAGCATAAAATCCGGAAGTGGGTTTAATGGATTGCGTTTTTCGACATTTAAGAAAACGCCCCATTTTTCGATGATGGGAACTTTATACACTTCGATCATTTCTATCAATGTGCGATCATCATCTTGGATGTATGTGCAATGCACTTTGGTCTTTCCCATTGTTAGTGCATCGTTGCTGTCGCAAGTGAAGGGATAGCCACCATAAGCCAAATCTTGGCCCAACGCTTTCATGCCTTTCACATCGAAACCGATGTGGGCAAAACCAGTGTCACCCCATATTCGATCTTCGAATATGAAATTGGGTTTGCGGTCCATCGCTTGCACCAATTCAAGGTAAGTTTTACCCGTCACTTTTGCGAAACCACCTCCTTGCTTTTCACTTTGTGTAAGCAACACCCTGCGATAATTTTGAGTGCCGGAAGGCAAATGCTTCCAATCTTTGAATATGCCCGTTTTGTCATAAACCACCTTATCAAAACCTAGCAGTGTGCAGTAAAGTTTTTTTGCCTTTTCGATATCACTCACACCTGTCGAACAGCTAACAACACCACCACTGAGGTGGTCATTGGTGGTGTACCACTGATTGCCAAGAACATATTGCCAAATGTTGCCATCAAGGTCTTTGATGTAAAACGTTTCGCCACCTGCCGGGTCTTGCGCAATCTCAGACACAAAAGGCGCTTTTTCTTTCACACAACAAGCGTGTATTTTTTTGATGTCTTTGCACTTCACGGTGGTGATGAATATGCCTAGGTCGCCCATTTGCACCGGGTTTTTCGGAGGCGATGGTTCAAAAGTAGTTGGTCTGATAACCTCTATTGCGCAGCCGCCTTGCAGGTTCATAATCATACTCGCACGTTTGGTGATGGTGTGGTTGCGGGTATAACAATCCATCAATGGTGCTGCTTGCACACTGTCAAAAAATGGAATGTCTAGTCCGAAAAATTTGCGATAAAATGATAATGACGCATCCATATCTGTTACCGCCACTCCAATGTGTTGAAGTCCATTTATGCGTTTGTACATGCTCTAGTTGCTGTTAAGTTGGGTGATGTAATTTTTCAATTCTTCTCGGGTCTCTATCCAATTGTTGTAGTCTTTGTTTTTTTCTTTTTGTAAGGTGTAGCACAATTTGTTTTGGACAAATTCTCTGCGAATTGGCAACCAGTGCAAAGCAATAATTCCACATCCAAAAATGCAAAAAATGGAAGGAAGCATGAACCAAATGGAATGGGCAATTAAGGAGGCGATTGTTCCAAGTAGCAATAAATAAACTGGCGTCACAAATGTCCAAATACAAATGCGAATGCTGTTTACAAAGAGTGGATCTTTTACTATTTTCTTCACTATGTATTCAGTCAAAAAATATACAGGAGCATAAATAAGTATTGCCAACAAAGATGGTATTGCTGCCAACGTCAAAACCAAAATCTTTAGAATTGACATGCCCTTCTCTAAAAAATATTTCTCCTCTATTTTCAGACTTTTCTGAAGTTGCAAATATGAATTTGTACATGTTTTTAATTTATCGCGCACCTCTTGTTTGTTGTTTACGATACCCACCATTTTGTGGAAAAAGGAAAATTGATCCAATAATGAATTACTCTTTGAAAGTTTTCTACAAAGGGCTTCAATGGCCATTGTTGGCTCGTAGATGTCATCTTGCTCAATATCGATCATCACCTTTTTGAGACCAGACCGAATGCTGGTTAATAGCACATTTTGAGCACGTGCTTGATCCGGTTCTTGCAGCAACAACGATTCTATGTTGATTGGTTTCCCAACTATCACAAGCATCGTTGTGCGGTAGTTATGGTAGTTTTCATAATCGATTCCAACGGGTACAACACATACATGATGCAGGCCGCTGTTGTATGCATTTATTGCCATGCGCGCCACGCCTTTCTTTAGTGGCAACAACTGTTTTTTTCCTCGGTGCATTCCCTCAGGAAACATGGACATTATCGCATGGTGCTCAAGCCTCCTATTACTTTCATCAAAGGTTTTATTGTTGATGTCATGCAAGTCCTCCACCTTGTCGCGCTCACGATACACGGGAAGCATATTCACGCTTCGCAGTAGTTTATTTACTCTCGGATTTTTGAATACATCTGCCCTTGTTAACCAATGCAATTGTTTGCGAAACATCCAACAAAGCATCACAGGATCCATCATTGCATTTTGATGGTTGGCCACAAGAATTACAGGTTTGTTCATCGGTAAATTTTCAGCATTTACAACCTCTATTTTCTTGAAGAAGAGTTTGGAACCAGCAACCACTAATGGTTTTAGGAGGCTGTAAAGTATTGAGTTAGTTTTTACCAAATGAAGAATTGAAATTGAAAATTATCGAAGCAATGTTTGGAAAAGAGTTTAGATAAATGAAACCCCGTACTTTTAAATACAGAATGTTGTCAAAGAATTTGAAAAAAGTTACTCGTTGTAATTCATCACTTTGTGCCCCCCTTCTTTCAAGTAGCGATCTCTTTTAAATAATTCTACATCATTCTTCACCATGTCTTCTACCAATTGTTCCAAAGTATGTTTGTGTTTCCAACCCAGAATAGTATTTGCTTTTGTTGGATTACCTATCAGCAGTTCTACTTCTGTTGGTCTGAAATATTTTGGATCTATTTCAATAATTGTTTTACCTGTTTTGCTGTTGAGAGCCTTTTCATCTACTCCCGTTCCTTTCCATTCCAATTCTATTCCCACATGTTTGAAAGCAAGATTGCAGAAGTGACGCACGCTATGCGCTACGCCTGTTGCAAGCACAAAGTCATCGGCCACATCGTGCTGCATCATCCTCCACATGCCTTCTACATAATCCTTTGCATGGCCCCAATCGCGTTGTGCATCCACGTTGCCTAAGTATAGTTTTTCTTGCATACCCATTTGAATTTTGGCTGCTGCGCGGGTAATTTTTCTGGTCACGAAAGTCTCGCCCCGCAGCGGAGATTCGTGATTAAATAAAATGCCGTTACATGCAAACATGCCGTATGCCTCGCGGTAGTTTTTAGTTATCCAAAAGGCATAAAGTTTTGCCACGGCATAAGGGCTTCTTGGATAGAAAGGTGTTTCTTCGCTTTGTGGTACTTCCTGCACTTTTCC
>JAYSWI010000488.1:0-1316 GCA_043718125.1 Flavobacteriales bacterium | reverse complement strand
AATGGAGGCGATCAAACACCACTTGGTGTTGGTGCTGCATTCACCGAGACCGTTACACAAGTTTGGGGTGGCGATTTTTATTTGTTGAATGTGTGTGCTGATGCCGAATACAATGTCAATATGTGTGGCACATCTTGGGACACACAAATTACGCTTTACGACCAAGCCACCGGTGATTTTCTTTTATTCAATGATGATGGTTGTGGATTGCAATCCACCTTGACATTTGTTCCAAACTTCACAGGAACAATTGTTATTGTAATTGATTTGTATGATTGCCTTTCCAATAACACCAACGGCACGCTATACATCACCCAAAACACAGCATGTGTTGGTCCAACGTGCTCCAACCTAAGCGCAAATTACACCGATACAGGATGTTATGAAACAGCAAATGGGCAAGTGCCATCAGGCATCATCACACCATTTTACATTGGTGGCTGCACAGTGGATGGGGTTTACACTTCCGTTAATGGTGGACCATTCGAATTCCATGACCTTTCCCAATATGGTTTTGGAAGTGGTGATGCAATAGGACTTTTGTTCAACGTTCAAAACGCATCTTATGAAGTTTATTACGTTTTGGATGATGGCAGCGAATCGCCAAGCGTTTTCTTCAATACAGAAGTTTGTGACACAGGCGAAACTATATGCGACTGTGCTGGCAGCCAATTGCCAATAGAAGCCCTTGCCTGGCATGGTGATAATTCACTTGATGATGGCACCTTTATGTGGAATGGAGTTCCTGTCGATTTCAACTGCGCTACATGGGGCTTCGACTGTGGCGATGGATTGCTTGAAGGTCAATTGTATTATGATCCTTATGGCACTTGCCAAGGTGTCTTGCCACCTGCCAATGGTTGTGTGGATGAGTTTTGTTATGGTATAGATGTGGACGTTCTTTCAGACTGTTACCCAGACGAGATTTCTGTACAAATATTTAATGAAAACGGTGATCAAGTATTAGATGTGCCAGTTGGCTATTATACAGCATCAGAAGCTTTGGTAGAACTTGACTTGTGCTTGCCAGCAGGTTGTTACACATTTGTAATCAATGACGTTTTTGGTGATGGATTAAATGGTAGCACTTGCACCGGCCCTGTTGGATATTTCGGTGTATGGGACGAAGCTACTTTGGCTTATGAAGCATTTGTACAAGGTGATGCTTATACATCTAGCTATACTCTTGAATATTGTGTGGGTCCACAAACAGAATGTGATAATCTGGAAATGGAGCTTTATGCAAACGACTGTTATTACAACGGAACTACATTACTTCCGGCATTGCTCATGGACTTCAATTTTAGTGGCAATTG
>JAYSWI010000487.1:0-3812 GCA_043718125.1 Flavobacteriales bacterium | reverse complement strand
GTTCAACAATTTATTTATGTAGTCAATGCACCTAATACTGCCAAAGACACTTGGAACAAATAAACTCAAAAGTAAATTGTACACTTGCTTTATATAGGAGATGGCCTGTCAAATAATCTGATGGGATCAATTTTTTTACGGCCATTAGACATACAAAACGAAATCCTATTTCCTATTCTGGCCTATAGCTCAATGAACATTGAAACGCCTCCGCTAAAAGTGATGATGGTGTTGTCGCGATCCTCAATCTCAGGCCCTGCACCTGTCAAAGTATTGTTGATGAAATAGGCACCATAACCAAGGAAGGCATCCAGCGAAATTCTTCCAAAGTGCAGACCTGCGCCTGCGCCAGCTCCTACATTTACACTGCTTGTGGTTGATTGATAAGAATAAATAGGTTGGTAATTGTAATATGGATAGCCCGAACCACCATAATATTTTTCGTTGTTGAATTTGTATTGATACTCGGCACCGATTTGCGCAAAAAGTTTTACCACTTTATATTCTCTCAAAGTTTTGTAACCCGTAAATCCAATGTTGTAATACTTGTTGTCCTTGTCGGCCACAGGAGTAAATGCAAGATGAAAACCAAACTCCTTTGGCCAATATCTATAACACAAACCTTTGCCATTGCTTGAGGAAATTATTGCTCCAATTCCATGACCCTTTGCATCGGGATAAACCTTGTTGGGCTTGGAGTTGCCGACTACAGGTTGAGCAAAAGATGCTACAGCCAATGCAAGTTGAACTGCAATAAAAAAGATAGAAATAGTTACTTTCATTTGTAATAATTATTTAATTTAGATTGAGATTTTATGGCTCGTGTAACGAGATGATTTTTTGAATATTGTCAAAGTCAAAAATACAGAATGAAGCATTTCAAAAAATTGCTTGTAGAAATAGCTTCTTGTTTCTCAGAAAAGGAATAACGCCAGCAATGCATCATTCCATTTCAGAATAAAACATTTGAACAACAGTATCCTTATGGAGCTATTAATAAAATGAAAATGGTAAAAATCGAAAATGCAACCACTTCAATTTGTAAATTCAAATATTCGATTATTGTGCAATAAACATGAACTTGCAGCAACAACAATTGCAGTGCGCTTGCATTGCGTTTCTAATTGATGTTTTTTGTTTTCAATGGTTGGACAACTGTCTAGTATATACATTTGTCCAACAAGCAGAATCCAATTGTACCAATGAAGTTGCCCTCCACATTTTTACTCGTTTTGTGTAGCCAGTTTTTTTTCTATAAAAACAGTTTGGCACAAAACGAAAATTCGAACTGGTATTTCGGACAAGGTCTTTCTCTCAACTTCGACAATGGTATGGTGCAAGGTGGTGTTTCGTCTTTGAGTGCTACTGGCATCAACCAACCAACCATAATGAGTGATGCCAATGGCAACGTTATTTGTTACTCTGATGGCAACAAGATTTTTAACGGTGCGAATACACAGATACATGATTTCGTAACCAGCACACCCGAAAATTTGATTGTGCCCAACCCTGCTGATTTAAACCAATTTTATATTTTTAGAAGTGGAAGTACAGGACTTAATTATTCTGTTATTGACATGACATTGAATGGAGGTGTTGGCGGCATTGGCGCGCAAGAGGATATTCCACTTGGAGAGTTTAATTCTCAACTGGTGTGTGCAACAATGGATAATGGAAACGGCTTTTGGCTAATAGCTGCTGATAACCAAAACGGGTCGCAAGAAGACATGGTGAATATTCAAGTGTATGCAATCACAACAAATGGTATAGCGTATGGCGACATGGAAGGACAGACTTATATTTTGGCTCATCAATACGCCTCATTAGATGATATGCGCATTGCTCCCGATTGCTCGAAAATTGCAATAGCATATAAAGGTCATTTTTTGGTTCTTGTTCGTTTTGACAATGTGCTTGGCACTTTGTACGACCTTCTAACCTTACCGCTTAATGCGCCTGGATCGTGGCAAGCGGATGGCATTGACCAATGGGAGTTTTCTGGCGATGCTAGTTTTATTTACAATTTGGCTGACCATGTGCAGGTAACGAGATACAACTTGTTGGCATGGAACATCAATCAAATTTTCAATTCGCACGATACCATCGTTGCATCTGATCCCGTTTTTGGTTTTTATTGGACCGATTTGAAACTGGCTATCGATGGAAAAATATATCTCTGCAACCGCGATAGTTCACAGATTGATGCTCTGAGTAATACCTCATCGATGGATGTTAACGAAATTGTTTATACACCCGCAGTGGTTCAGTTCGATTTGGCTTTTGACTACTATTTCCCGAACCTTCCCAATGTATTGTGCCATGTGCTGGAGCCAGGAGTATATCATCAGTATGAATGTTTAGGCGATAGCACAGAGCTGTGGTACGCTTATACACAAGATGCAGACTCAGTGTTGTGGGATTTTGACGACCCGGCATCTGGCATTTTTAACACCTCAATTCAAGAGAGTCCCATACATGTCTTTTCTGATATTGGGCAATATCTTGTTCTACTCCATCTTTATGTGGATGGCCAGGAGATCATTTTTACACATATAGTTAATATAAGCGAGGTGCTTCCTTTTGAGCTTGGCCCTGCCGTGGTATTATGCGCTGGCACTACGCTTGATATTGGGCCAGAACCTACACCCGGGCTGACATACAATTGGAACACAGGTTCAACTGACAACATCATAACAATCGCAGGAAGTGGTAACTATGCACTTCACGTTAACATTGGCAATTGTGCCAAGGAAGATCAAATAGCGGTAACGCTGATTCCAGAAATCATTACGAGTATGCCCGATACTATTGTTTTTTGTGTACAGCAGCTTTTTGTACTGCAATCAAATGCACAAAATGCTGACGCTTACATTTGGAATACAGGTTCCAATTCATCGTTTATCACGGTGAATAGTTCTGGAACATATTCGGTTACTGCCTCCAACGAATGTTTCTCTCATAGCGACAGCACCTTAGTTTATTACGCGATCATTCCAGAACTTTTGGACGACATTAAAATAAGTGTCTGCAATGGCGATACGCTTCATCTTGCATTGAACTATGACAATGGACAAGCTATCTGGAGCAATGGCGAATTCATGCACGAAATAGTGGTCACTCAAAGTGGCACATACACTGTAGAAGTGAATGACATGGGCTGTGTGGCCACAGATGAAATCGAAATTGAAATCGCTGAATTTTTTCCATTGTCATGGATTGAGGTGCCAAATATTTTCACCCCAAATGGCGATGGATTGAACGAGACATTTGAACCTTTTGTCATTTACAATCCGTCATTCGAATTGTGCACCAGTGCTGCCGTAGAAGTGAGCATAAATGTGTACAACAGATGGGGCAACTTGCTGTCGGAAGACAATTGCTCTTGGAATGGAAAAGCACCCAACGGAGGTATTTGCAGCGAAGGAGTTTACTACTACATCATTGATATTTCAAACTCCTGTGCCGACCGCAAAGAACACGAGCAACACGATGGATTTGTGCATTTGAAAACGGGGCAATAATTGGGTTATCGGTCAGGCTTGGCGGCAGTGCTAATTCTAAACATTCTGCAAGGAATAAACAGAATATGAAAAAGACATTTACTATATTATTAATGCTTTTCTTTTTTCAGCTTCACTCCTGTTCACAGGATAAATATGATGTTGACTCACTTCTATCCGCTTGGAAAACGGCAAAGGAGGATACAAATAAAGGGTTCTACAGGAAATTTCATGGATTAGATTTGAATAAAAAATAGTATGACAGAATCAAGCTTTTACAAGTCTTTATTGAATTTGGATAGTAACTGGGAC
>JAYSWI010000486.1:0-1318 GCA_043718125.1 Flavobacteriales bacterium | reverse complement strand
TCCGGAGGAGAGAAAATGGCTGGCCTACTTCAAAATTAGAAATGGTATAAGATATTACACCCTTTCAGGGCTAAAAAGCAAAGCCCTGAAAGGGCGGCATCCACTATCGATGGGTGCAGCCCATCAGATTTCAACGGCACTTTCACTCACTCTTCGCGCTGGTGTATGCCAGCACCTGAATCTTGAAATGGAAATAGCGACAAAACAAAAAAGCAAAGAACAGCTTTACTTATTCTTCGCTAGATAGTGTATTGGTAATAGGAATTACTACTACTTGTTTGCTTTCAAATCGAATGTCAATAACACATCATTCTTGATGAGGTTGTCGCCCAAGTTGTCAAAGAATTTGTCCGACCCATAACGCACTTCAAACAAAGCGCGGTTAAACACCATTGAGCCTCCAATCACTGCATTTTGCATGTTGGGTGCCACCACCAAGTTGGCGGTTACTTCGTTTGAAATACCTTTTATTGTAAGCATTCCTGTTACTGCAAAAGTTTGTGCTGATTGTTGAGCAGAATGTTTCACTTCAAATTTTGCACTAGGGTGTTTGACCACACTGAAAAAGTCATCGCTCTTTAAATGCGTCTCCAATTTTGATGCTGATCCTGCATCTTCACCCACCACTTTTATGGTGCTCATGTCCATCTTTATTTCTCCAGACAAAATGTTACCATTTTCAAAATTGAACGACCCACTGGATATCTGTATGCTGCCTTTGTGCGATTTGCCATTGGCCTTTTCGCCACGCCAAGTAACAGCAGAATTTTGAACATCAAAATTGAAAGTTCCGCTCATGTTGACAGGTACATTTTTCATTTCACCTTCCTTTTTCAGTTTCACTTGGTTGGTATCCATACCACTTTTTTGTGCTAAAAAACATTGTTGAAAATCCTTTTCAAACTGAGCATCCGCTTTGCGCAATTCTTTGCACTTGGCATACTCCGGTGTTCTAGAATCCGAATATCCTGCACATGAACAAGCATCATAAGCCAGTGGTTGACCAGAGTTAGCGATGCCGTTAGCCCCTGTGGCATCGGTAGTCGAATTGTTGCAAGCAACGATGGCGATGACTACAAACAATAAAGCGATAATTTTTTTCATAAGGAGAAAATGGTTGTACTGAATAACAGATTAATTATTTGATTTAATTGGTGCATTATAGCGTGTTTTCTCCTCGGCAGTCATTGGTCGAATTTCTGTTTTAGAAACACCGCCTTGTGTGGTAGTTACTTTGGCATTCTGCCCATCGGGCATCACCATTACTTCTACTGTTTTTTCAGACCCACTTTCGTTATTGGTGGAGATAACTGTCATC
>JAYSWI010000485.1:0-1320 GCA_043718125.1 Flavobacteriales bacterium | reverse complement strand
CATCTTTTATACAGCATTGATTAACACAATTCAAGTTAATCATTCACAGCACACCGTAGCGAAGATTGGCCTAAAACAGATACCGATACGGTATTACTTCCTTTATAGATTGGAATATGCACAGTGTAAACATATAATTTCGAAATACTCACAAAGATTCGCATAGAATTTACAATTGGCAATCCCTTCCTGCTGGTCCCATCGAATCTCCCCATAGCAATCCGGACTGTGACTTTAACCTTGGAAACCCCATTAATTTATTATTCACCAATGAAGAGTTGCGGACAATCAGTATATTTTTTTGTAAAAATCGCATAGCATTGTCGCGTGAATCGCCTCTCAGAAGAAACCAGCCCTTACTTACTGCAACACAAGAACAATCCTGTCCATTGGCTGGCTTGGAACAATGCAGCATTGCAATATGCGATTGCTGAAAACAAAATGATGCTCGTCAGTATTGGTTACAGTGCTTGCCACTGGTGCCACGTCATGGAGCACGAAGTGTTTGAAGACCAAGAATGTGCGGCATACATGAACAAACATTTTGTGTGCATCAAAGTGGACCGCGAAGAGAGGCCAGATGTGGACAGCATCTATATGGATGCTCTGCACCTCATGGGCCAGCAAGGTGGTTGGCCATTAAATGTTTTCACCTTGCCCGATGGCAGACCTATTTATGGAGGCACTTATTTTCCAAAACAAGCATGGTTGGATTTGCTGGAGAATTTGGTTCACCTTTTTCGAACCGAACCTCAAAAAGTAAAAGACTATGCCCATCGTTTGCACCAAGGATTGCAACAGAATAGCTGGATAATAACGCAAGACACAACTGATATTTTTGATACAGAATTTCTGAACGAAACTGTTGCGCATTGGAGTAAATATTGGGACACCGATGCAGGCGGTATGCGCAAAGCACCCAAGTTCCCCATGCCCAACAATTGGGAATTTTTGCTGCATTATGGCGCGAAGCAAAAGGATAAAAACGCACTCAAACAAGTGCATCTCACGTTGGAAAAATTGGCTTTGGGCGGAATTTATGATCAGCTTGGCGGAGGTTTTTCGCGCTACAGTGTCGATGGAGTTTGGAAAGTGCCCCATTTCGAAAAAATGCTGTACGACAATGCCCAACTAGTTGCGCTTTATGCCCAAGCATACCGACAAAAGCCAAATGCTTTGTATGCAGAAGTAGTGCACCAAACAATAGGCTGGCTGCAACGCGAAATGCTGGCACAACAACAATTATATTATGCCGCATTGGATGCCGACAGCGAAGCAGTTGAAGGCAAATTTTACACTTGGGATGAAAATGAATTGAAA
>JAYSWI010000484.1:0-3819 GCA_043718125.1 Flavobacteriales bacterium | reverse complement strand
GGGTTGGAAATCGAATCGAATATTGGTGGTATCCTTTACAAGATCATAACAGTGTGATACACTAAAAATACTGTCCACAGTATTCATCATCACACCTTCTACTTCAACTTGTACCTTCTTTAAATCATCAACCAGTGTTCTCCATTTTTTGAAATTCTCTAGTCTCCAGATTTTTTCATCACGATATCCAATGGCCAGCACATTTCCATCTTCGCTGAATTGATTGATAAATTTTTGATACTCCACGTAGGTGCTATCATCCTTTGGCAGAACGCCACCGAACTTGTAACTCATGCGCACATGGCGCGAATGGTAGCCCATGAAAACAGCCAACAGCACCAACATAATGGCAATTGGAAGTCGTTGACGCAATATGAATGCTCCAATTCTACCCCACATGATTTTTGAGTTTCAGATTCATTCTGCTTTTAATAGAAAATAATTTTTCTTCCCACGCTGAACCAGCAAATATTTATCAAACAAAAAATCTTCGCTATCAAATTTTTTGTCTATAGAAATTTTTTTCTTGTTGATGCTCACTCCGTTTCCTACTATCATTTTTTTTGCCTCTCCTTTGGATGAAAATACTGTTGTTTTTTCTCCCAATAAAGTCACCACATCGGCATCAAAAATTTGATCCTTCTGCACTGTAAAAAGAAGGTCATCGTCAAAAGCATCTTCCAAATCTGCGGAGCTTAAATTTTTTATGTTCTCAATACCTAAGCCGCCAAAAAGAATTTCCGTTGTCTCTTTTGCTTTGTTGAGTGCCGTTTCGGAATGCACACGAATGGTCAATTCCTCAGCAAGTGCTTTCTGCAAAGGGCGCAAATGTTTTGCATCATCATGTGTCTTTATCAGTAGTTCAATTTCTTCTTTTGATGACATGCTGAAATATCGAATCAGATTTACAACATCATCATCCGCAGTGTTCAACCAAAATTGATAAAATTTATATGGTGATGTTTTGTTGGGGTCAAGCCAAATATTTCCGCGCTCACTTTTTCCAAACTTGCTTCCATCAGCTTTAGTCACAAGTGGAATGGTCAACGCAAAAGCATCTCCCCGTAGCTTTTTTCTTATCAACTCATTGCCCGCAGTGATGTTTCCCCATTGGTCGCTTCCCCCCATTTGCAGCTTGCAGTTCTTATTCTCAAACAACCATAAGAAGTCGTAGGCCTGCATAAGTATGTAGTTGAACTCTGTAAATGAAAGTTCACCATCACCATTGATTCGGTCTTTCACAAACCCTTTGCTCAACAAATAATTCACGGTGAGAAACTTGCCTGCCTCACGCAAAAATTGAATGATGTTGAGGTTCTGAAACCAGTCCTTATTATTGACCAACTCAGCAGAATTTTTACCACAATTGAAATCAAGAAATTTCTGAAGTTGATTTCTAATTCCATCTTCATTGTGTTGCAAATCTTCGGCACTGAGAAGTTTTCTCTCCTCGGCTTTCCCACTTGGATCGCCTATCATACCTGTAGCACCGCCTACGAGGGCCAGCGGTTTATGACCGGCTTTTTGAAACCTCATCAATAAAGTAATCTGCAAAAGACTTCCTATATGCAACGAATCTGCGGTGGGATCAAAACCAATATAGGCTGTTGTCATTTCTTTGGCAAGTTGCTCCTCAGTCCCTGGCATCATGTTACTTAGCAAGCCGCGCCATTTCAGTTCTTCAATAAAATCCATTTGAAAATAAATATGAGGCCGAAAATAGTAGATGAAGTTTAGAGCATCGGGACAATGTCTTCGAGCTGGATGCCCCGCGAACCTTTGACAAGTATCAGTTTGTCGCGAAGAATATTCTCTTGAAGAAAAACTTTGGCCTCGTCCTTATTTAAGAAAGATTGAAATGAAAATTCGCTTTCGATGCTCTTAAAAAATTCTCCAATGGTGATGCCGATAAGTCCTAATTCTGTGGCTTTTGACAATATGATTTTATGTTCTTCAATGGATGAATCTCCTAGTTCGCGCATGTCGCCAATAATGAAATATTTGTCTTTCGCATTTTGATTTGAAAGGCTCATTAGGGCGTGTTCCATGCTGCTTGGGTTTGCATTATAGGCATCCAGAATCAATGTGTTGTTGGTCGTTTTCATTATTTGCGACCTGTTATTTTCTGGTCTATACTGTGCGATTGCTTCATGAATTTTTTCATCCTCAACTCCAAAAAATTTTGCTACTGCAACAGCCGATGCGATGTTGTAAAGATTGTAACCACCGGCTAACTGCGTATTTATTTGAACATGAAAATCAGATGAGCTATAGGCATAGACAACATTCGGACTTTCTGAAATGAGTTCTAATTTAAAATTGCCGGAATGGAATCCGTATTCTATTCTATTCATTCCCATGGTGGCTTCGTTGAGGTTTTCCAGTTCTGTATTCACAAGCATCTGTCGCTGTTTTGAATGTAGATAATCATATAATTCCTTCTTGCCCTTTCGCACACCTTCTATGCCGCCAAATCCTTCAAGATGCGCCTTGCCCATGTTGGTTACAAGTCCAATGTTTGGCTCTACAAATTGGCAGTAGTCACTTATTTCCTTCTGATGATTTGCACCCATTTCAATGATGGCAAATTCACAATCGGTTGGCATTGAAAGTATAGTTAGTGGTATTCCAATGTGGTTGTTCAAGTTGCCTTCTGTAGCGTGCACTTTATATTTTTTCTTTAGCACATCTCTTATCAATTCCTTGGTGGTGGTTTTGCCATTGCTACCTGTGATTGCGAGAAAAGGTATTTGAAATATTCTACGATAATCAAGCGCTAATTTTTGCAATGCTCCTAAAGCATTGTTTACACGAAATACCCTTTTATCTAAGGTGTGAAAATCCTCATCTGAAACCACCATAGAAGCTCCTAAGGCCAAAGCTTGATCAATGAATTTGTTCCCGTTAAAATTTGCACCTTTCAAGCAGAAAAAAATACTTTTTTCACGAATGTTTCTTGTGTCTGTTGAGACCAATTTTACTTGAAGGAATTGCTCTAATATTTTGTTCTGCATTGTACCCAAAACTAAAAGCCTCGATACATTGGTATCGAGGCTTTCTATTTATGTTTAAACAAGTGTTTTCTTATTCCTTACCACCTATTCCGGTTGGGCTACCCAATCGGTCCATAGCGCAACGGAAGCCCAAAGTTGCTTTGCTTCTGCGCTCATCCAAGAAACGTCTTGTTCCCGGAATGGTATAATAAGCGCGGTCTCTCCAATTACCACCCTTGTAAACACGAGCGCGGTTGTTTATCAAAGTGGTATTTCCCCATTCATACATTCTGTTTTGATCTTGCTCCTTGTCCGGATCAAAATAGGAAATACTGCTTTGGAAATCGCCATCTACATAATCTATATAGTCCGATTTGCGATAGTTTCTTCTGTCAATATTCTCCTCAACGGTGACATTTCTGCTCTTGGCCTCACCGGGGGTGCTGGTGATGTAATCAGACATTCCATCGCGCAAGTCAGCACCAATAGTTTCCTCAGTATCTATTACTTTTTCCATCACCTCGCCCATCACCTCTTGCGATTCTTCAAATTTCTGTTCCTTATCCAGTTCTGTTGCCTTTTGAATGAGAACATTACACTCATCCAAAAGTGTCAATTGCGTAGCAATCAACTTGGCCGCAGCTTGTTTTTGATATTCAAGGAAAAAGTTTGTAACCCCTGGAATGTCATAGTAATTCTTATCGTATTTATCAGCAAATGAACCGTCAGAATTTAGGACACGCGTTTTATAAACATTACCCCTGAATGGTCTGAACTCGCTCTTGTCATCTGGTGAAAGTGGACGATAAACATCCATCACCCATTC
>JAYSWI010000483.1:0-12065 GCA_043718125.1 Flavobacteriales bacterium | reverse complement strand
CCACCGAAGTGTAAAGACCAAAGTCGCTGATGGGCTGAATGTTTGAAAAAATGAGTGTGAGAAAACCAATAGCTGTAGTAAAAGCGGTGAGAAAAGTGGCGAGTCGAATACTTTTAAAAGCATATCTTATGGCTTCTTTTTTATCCTTTCCGTTGCGCAATTCTTGCATGTATTTGGTGAGGACATGGACGCTGTCACTCATGCCAACTACAAATAATATGGTGGGCAAAACAGTGAGCATCAAATCCAGATCTTTACCAATAATGCGGATGAAAGCCAAGGTAAATAATATACCCATCAACACCACCAATGTTGGAATTACTACACCCCAACCGCTGCGAAATGCTAAATACAAAAAGATGGTGGTGAGTAACAAACTAAGTCCAATAAACATGAGCAGTTCTTGCGCCATTAGCTCCACATACAACCGCTGCCCTAAAGCGCGACCGATGATGTGGGCTTTAGGAAATCCAAATTGACCAACAATGCGCTGCACCTCATAAGAGAGCGCATCACATTTGTCTTTACTGAGCTTCGCGGTGTGCTTCATGTTGATGGCTACTGCCTTGCAATCCTCGCTGATGAAAAGCCCTACAACATTTGCGTTGGACATCAGGCGAAGTGAATCGATTGCATAATTTTCAGGTTCGTTCCAACGCAGCAAAGGCAATTGAAAAACTTGCCCCATCAGCGGGTCACGTTGATACTCCATCAACTGTGTGGGGCCTAAAACTTCCTTTATTTCCGCAACATTTTTGAGCACATTGCTAAGGCTATCTATGCGTTGTAGAAAATCTTTTTGAAAAATTCCATTGTCATTTTCTATTGCGATGATGAAGAAGTCATTATCGGTTTCAAACTTTTCACGATACTGATAATAGAATTCCGTTTCCTCATCACCGCGAGGAAAAAAGGCTTCGAAATCATAACTGAATTTGAGACTAGAAATGAGATAAACGCAGCCCAAAGTGAGCAAGACAATTAATGAAAGAACACAATAACTTTTTTTTCTTGACATAAACAAATGTGATGCGGGGCAAGTTGCAAATCAACTGCTTTGTGTTTCAATTGTTATGCGCTTTGTGTTTTTTTTTCATGAAATAAAAGCGCAGTAGTTTGCAAATGAATAAATGAGTTTCATTCTACCTTGCAATCAAATATTATCATTGCCCAAATTGAACTGGCATTTTTTGGAACAATGATTGAAAAGCAGCCAAATTCATTTTTTTTAATCGTTTAGGATTGTTCTCCAAATTACATTTTTCTTGTCAAAGCACTTTGAGATATGCGCAGTTGATACTAATACAACAGTGTGTTCTAAAAAAGTTGAACAGCATTAAGAAATCAATTTTTCGAACAGCACTATAGATTGAACAAAAAGTTAAACCTATAAAACAAACACAACCCATCAGAAAATTTAGCCGTCTCGATTTTGCAACCAACATTTATTCAATGAACCAACAATTAATTCGTTTTTTCTGCGCCATCGGTTTCTGTGCAGCCTTTATCAATGCAGATGCACAAAGCAAACCACCTGTCAACTATATCATCAGTGGCAAAATAAAGGGTCTGAAGGACACCACGATCTATCTAGCAAATTACTACGGCAAGCAAGTTTTTTACAACGATACTACAAGGGTGGACAGCAAAGGCAATTTCAAATTTGAAGGAAAACCCTTCAAAGAATGTGGCAAATACATGCTCCTTTTGCCTAGCATGAAACGCTTCGATTTCATTGCAGCCGATGAGAATATTGTGTTTGAAGCTGACACCAGTTGCAACATAGACAACATCAAAATTCTTGAATCGGCAAACAATAAAATATTTTTTGATTACATCCATTTTATCAATCAAAAAATAAAACTTCGCGGGCCAATTGACAAGGTATTGAACGACACATTGCTTGTGGACAAAGACAAAGAACCCGCAAGAGAACAGCTTAAAAAACTGAATGAAGAAGTAGTGGCATACCAAAAAGATTTGACCTTAAAACATCCGGATATGTTGGTTACAAAACTGATCAAAATGACGTTGGAAATTGAAATGCCGGCTACACCATCTGATTTGACCGAAGATGAAAAAAAGAAATGGGCCTACTATTATTACAGGGCGCATTATTGGGACAATTGCGACTTGAGCGATCCACGCATGGTTCGCGACCAAGCCTTTCATAAATTAATCGAAAAATATGTGTCGCAAACGTTGCCACAGATTCCGGACACCATGACCTATTTTGCTAAACAACTCATTGACCGCACCAAAGGAAATGAGGATGGTTTCAAGTACATCACTCATCATTTTACTTACCATTTCGAAACCAGCAAAATAATGTGTATGGACGAAGGTTTTGTATTCATGGTGGACAACTATTACTCTAAAGGGCTTTGCACTTGGATGAAGGAAGACAAGCTGAAAGCAATGAAAGAAAGTGCGGATGAAAAACGCCATTGTCTTTGTGGCGAAATTGGTCCGAACATCATTCTCCCCGACACAAGCGATCAGTGGCAGAGCATGTATGGTTTAGATTCTAAATACACTTTACTTGTGATATGGGAAGCCAGTTGTGGTCATTGCAAAAAAGAAATTCCCCAGCTCGCAGAGCTTTATCACAAATGGAAAGAAAAGGGCCTTAAAGTTTATGGGGTTCACAACAATATGGAAACAGACAAATGGAAAAAATTCTTAAATGAGCACAATGTAGATTTCACAAATGTTGCGCGCAACCAGTTTATAATGAACCAAGACAGCGCAACAAAACTTATATATGGCGGTGTGACCACATTACAAAGCTTAAACTACCACCAATATTGGGATGTGAACAGCACTCCAAAAGTTTTCTTAATGGATAAGGATCATAAAGTGATAGCAAAGTCTTTGGGCTATGAGCAGTTAGATGAGTTGTTGCAAAGGTTAGAAAATGGTGAAACCAACATAGCACCTATCAAAGAAGTAGAATATGAAGAGGATGAAGAACAGCCTTTGGACAAGAACAAAGGGAATGTGGTGAAGCCAAGAAATATGCAGAAACCTGGCGCACAACAAACACCCCAATCGGGAACGCCAAAAAAATAATAAGTAAAAAAATCACACTAAAAAAGGGACTTGCTACCGGGTCCTTTTTTATTGTTTGGAAATGAATAATTTGACACAAGAAGCGTTGAAATCCATATTATTAAAAGGTATTTCTGCACAGGAAATAAATGCAATTGGGAAGCAGGCAGCTTTGGATATAAACCTGTACGAAAAACTGGTGGCGTTGGCGCAGGACGAAAATGAAACAACCCGTATGAAAAGCTCTTGGGCACTGTCAAAAGCATCAGAAAGTCAACCTGAATTTGGAAACAAACACATAGAACTTTTTTTGAAATTGATAGATGAAGAAAAGACACCAGGTGTTGTTCGCGAAATCTTCAAGAGTCTTGCCTGTTGTGTCATTCCTGAAAAGCATGAAGGCGTTTATATTGACATTTGCTTCAACTTGCTGCGTTCAAATGAAACCGAAATAGCGGTGAAACATCATACGAAAATTGCTTTGTTCAAATATTGGAAAAAATTTCCGGATTTGAAAAATGAATTCATTGAATCGCTCAGATATGTAAGTAATTCACATACCGCAGCTTGGCAAGTGCAAGTTCGTAAGAGTATCGACAAACTAGAAAAAAGCTCGGTAAAAAACTTTCGGAATTGAACTCCTTTGCAATTTAGAGGCACTAAAAAAAAACCACTGATTGCTCAATGGTCTCTTTTTTAGTTTTTCAGTTTAGATGAAAAATATTTTGCTTATCGTTCCTCATCGCTGAGGACTCCTGTTCCGATGTATTTGCCTCCTTTGTAAATCTCAATTCGAATCATCAATCCATCCGCATTGTAGCGATACCATTTGCCATCATGCATGCGGCCTTCTACAAATTCTCCTGTTTGTGTCACGTTGCCATTTTTATCGTAAAGTGTGTTGAAACCATTTGGTTTAAAAATCTGAGCCTTGTTTGTTTTGTCTTCAGTTACAACTATTTCCTTTCCAATTTTTTTATCATAAGGGTCAGCCTTTACAGTCGAGGATTTTTTGATGTCTTTGTGTTTTTTGATGGTGCCTTGTTTCAGCACACCATTTTCAAAAGTCTTTTCTTCGGCCAACGTGCCATCCGGATTATATCTTTTACTGGAGCCACTTTCAGCTCCATTTACTATACCTACTTCGAGTGCTACTTTTCCATTTTCGTGAAAATATTTTTGCATCCCATTTCGTTTTCCTGTTTCTGCAAAAACAAAATGTTGCTGCGGATTGCCATTTCCATAGTAGCGTTTGAATTCGCCCGTGTTTTTATTGTTTTTCCATATACCATGCTCTTCTAGCTGGCCATTTGCATAGAACAATTTATACTCTCCTTCTGGTTTTCCACTTTTGTAATTGATTTCGTTTCGCACATTGCCACCGGGCCAATATTTCTTCCAAAGCCCTTCCTTGCGATTGTCCTTGTAAGTGCCTTCCTCCACTTTGTCGCTTGGCTTATAGGCATTATCGCTAAGCATTTCGCCTTTTACGATCCAATAGCCTTGTCGCTGGCCTTGCGCGTCCACCTTATTGATATCGCCATCTGATGCGAAACTCCTGGCAGCAAAAAAACTTAATGTGATACAAAGCAAAAGCTTTGTGCATGGTGTGATTTTAGAACTCATTTGATAGGTGTTAGGTCAGTTGCCTGCTTCAAAAAAGGAGCAGAAAATTGTCGCCTATACGCCCACAGTTCTTATTGAGTTACGATTGTCTCAATTTTTTTTTTCTTACTTAATTCAGAAATCATTGTCTTGACGAGCCTGGCTGTGTCAAATTGCGCTTGCCAATTCCAATCTTTTCTTGCATCAACGTCATCTATGCTGTCCGGCCACGAGTCCGCCAATTGTTGTCTAAAATCCGGATTGCAAGTCATATAAAATTCCGGAATATGTTTTTTGATTTCTGCAGCCAATTGCACCGGACTAAAACTACAACCAGCAATATTGTAACTACTTCTAATTTTTATTTGCTCCATTGGGGCTTCCATAATATTGATGGTTGCTCTAATTGCATCCTCCATCATCATCATTGGTAGCATGGTATCCTCCCTGAGAAAACAATTGTAATGTCCCTTGTCGATGGCATGGTCAAAAATTTCGACAGCATAATCCGTGGTGCCTCCACCTGGCTCAGATCGGAATCCCACCAGCCCCGGATAGCGCAAGCTTCTTACATCCACACCAAATTTCTGAAAGTAATATTCGCACCAACGTTCACCTGCCAATTTGGAAATCCCATACACACTGTTTGGTTCCATAATGGTGTATTGAGGCGTATTCTCCTTAGGTGTTGTAGGCCCAAACACTGCAATAGAACTGGGCCAAAACACCTTCTCGATTTTTTTCGATTTCGCTAAATCAAGAATATTGAATAAACCATTCATGTTTAAATCCCACGCCAATTCAGGTTTTTTTTCAGAAGTAGCTGAAAGCAAAGCAGCCAATTGATAGACTTCGGAAACGTTGTACTTATTTATTGCTGCTTCAATTTCTTCTGCGTTCAATACATTGAGAATTTCGAAAGGCCCTCCTTTAAGTTCCTCGGCTTCTGAATTCTTGATGTCTGATGCAATAATGTTTTCCGCACCTTTTAGTTTACGCAGTGCCATAGTCAATTCTATTCCTATTTGACCTGATGCGCCAATAATGAGTGTTTTTCCCTGCATAATTTTCCTAGCATTTGAAATAATTGTTAAGCGACCAAATGTAAAAATCAAATACACAATTCATGCAAGTCGTCAGATTCAATTTGAACTTGAGAAATTTCAATTCTAAACTATCATTGCCATCATACAATCCATTAAAAAGGGATTCACATTTTTTCAAAGTAACAATAGCCTGTGCTGTTTTCGATTTTCAAACCAGAACCACATTTCGAAGAATTAACTCTTGCAGAATATCAAAAAATTTTCAAGGAGTTTTTCAAACCAATTCGCAATTTTATTTATTTCAAATGTTCTGATATGGACATGGCCGAAGATTTGGCCCAGGATACCTTCTTAAAATTATGGGAAACGCGGGCTAGAATTGACAAGCGGACAGTGAAAGCCTATCTCTACACTATAGCGCAAAACAACACCATCAACCAACTGAAGCGCAAACAACTGATGTACAAATTCATGAAAAGACCGACCAAGGATCGTGAATATGAAACACCGGAAAAATTGTTAGAGATGGCGCAGTATGAAGAAAAATTGGCCAGTGTAATTGCCTTGTTACCCGATGGGGGACGCGAGGTTTTTCTGATGAATCGATTGGAAGATTTGACTTACAATGAAATTGCTGCGCGCCTCGGTCTTTCTGTAAAAGCGATTGAGAAACGTATGAGCAAGGTGCTAAAAATTTTTAGAGAAAAATTGGGTACTGAAATTTGATTTGACCATTTTGGGCATGAGTGCATTTTTCGAATTCGCATCTTTTTTCAAGCATCTAATTATCAGTGGTGGCAAGCACAGTGTCCATTCTCCTTACGTGTTTGAGTTGCTCACACAAGTCATAAGTTCACGCAAGAAGTACTATTGTTTTAAAGAAATAGAGCAGTTGCGAAGTGAATTGCTTGTGGCAAAAACAAACATCCACGTTGATGATTTTGGTGCCGGAACTCGAAGTAAAGAGAGGCAACTGCGAAATGTTTCTGCAATTGCAAAAAATGCTTTACAAAAAAAGCAATGTGCTCAAATTTTGTTCAAGATGGTTGCACATTATCAACCCAAAAATATCTTAGAACTTGGCACTTCATTAGGCATCACCACATCTTATCTAGCAAGGGCCAACGCATTGGCAACGGTTACTACAATTGAAGGTTCTGATGAAATTGCCACAATTGCAAAAGAAATATTTGCAAAACAAAACATTAAGAACATTCAACAGCTCATCGGAAATTTTGACTTCGAATTGCCAACATTTTTGAGTCAAAACGATTCAATAGATTTTGTACTTATCGATGGCAATCATAGACTGACGCCTACTTTGAAATACTTCGAATGGATACTTGAGCGATGCAATGAAAACAGCATTATCATTCTTGATGACATACATTGGTCAAAGGAAATGAACCAAGCTTGGCAGCAGATTGTTTCGTTGCCATCAGTTATTATTAGTATCGACTTTTTTCATTTTGGTATGGTGCATTTCAAAAAAGGTGTGGAGAAACAGCATTTCATTTTGCGATTGCCTGCTTGAAACCTTTAACGTTTTGTTTCATTCATATTGGCATGGTTCTTTACTTTTGGCCAACTCCAATAATTTAAAAAAATCAATTACAATCAAATGAAAAAAATCATTGTTTTAGCAATCGCTGCTCTCCCATTATTTGTAATGGCGCAAGACAAAAAAGAAACCGCACCAACCACATCTACCAAAGCCACAGAAAAACCCGCACTTAACAATCCTGAAATGATCTTCATGGAGTTGGTAGTTGCTCAAGGTCCAACAGGTACCGTTATCAAAGCGGATGTAGGAAGGGACATTATTTCAAGCCTCACCGACAAAGAGTTGATCAAGCAGTTGAATGATGTAAGAGCCATGACCTTTAGCAATATGCCAGATGCCATGAATTATTTGGCCAGCATTGGCTTCAAATATCAAAGCACCTATGTCACTTATGACAAAGACGGTAAGGCAGACTCACATTTGGTATTTGAAAAGCGCATAATGAAACGCCCAATGCCTGATGGCGGTGCGCGCCCTCCACGTCCTGAGAAGCCTACTGGTGAGAGTAAGCCCGCCCTTGAGACCAAACCGATGGACAAAAAACCGGTTCAAAAGGTAGAAGAGAAGAAATAATTATAGCAGAAAAATTAAAAAGCCTTTCCACATTTGCGGAAAGGCTTTTTTCATTTTAAGTCAATGATTTCATCCGTAAAAAAAGAACGAAGAACCCTGCTATTGCTGTTTGTGTTAGCATTGTACATCGTTGTTCAAGTTTTTTGGTGGGGCTTTAGTTTGATTCAAATTCATGCTCAAACCATCCATTCGAAAATTGAATTAAATGATGAATCAAAGACACATTTAGTAAACAATAAAATTTGGATGATAGTTGGGGAAGGTGGAGTTTTTCTATTCCTTCTCCTTGTGGGGTTTTGGTACATAAAAAGGACCATTACTAAGGAACTTCAAGTATCGAGAATGGAAAAAACATTTTTGCTTTCGGTAACACACGAATTGAAAACACCTGTGGCGGCCATAAAACTCTTCTTAGAAACAATGAAGTCGCGCAACTTGAATGAGGAACAAAAACAAGTAATCATTAGCGATGCACTTTCAGAAACAGAAAGACTACAAAACTTGAATGAAAACATTTTGTTGGCCACAAGGTTTGACCATAACAAAGGAGAACCACTCAATGAGAAGGTGAGGATAAGCGATCTGATTTCTAAATTGGCAGTACGTATTCAAACCTTAACTGGCAGATTTTTTCAACTCGATATCGAACCCAATCTTCAACTAGTAGGCGATGAAGAATTGTTGAAAGCAATGTGCTCAAATTTGATAGAAAACGCCATTAAATATTCTACATCCGAAACAACAATTCGCATTTCATTAGAAAAAAAAGGGAATGAAATAATATTGCGTTTTGCTGACAATGGCATAGGAATTTCGGATGAAGAAAAGGAGCGCGTGTTCGAAAAATTTTATAGAAGCGGTGATGAACAAACCCGCAAACACAAAGGCACCGGCCTTGGTCTTTATATCGTTCATAATGTAATTCGATTGCACAAGGCAAAAATCAGCATCAAGGATAACGAGCTCACTGGAGCAATTTTCATTGTCACATTTTCAAAACAATAAACAAAAAACGAAATGAACAAAAAAGTTTGCCTTGCAATTTTGGATGGTTGGGGGCATGGCCGTGCTGACTCGAGCAATGCCATTTTTATGGCCAAAACGCCCTTTACAGATTCGCTTTATCACACCTATCCTCATGCGGAATTGCGAACGGATGGAGAAAATGTTGGATTGCCAACAGGGCAAATGGGCAATAGCGAAGTTGGCCACACCAATATTGGTGCTGGAAGAATTGTGTATCAAGATCTGGAAAAAATAAATTTGGCTATTCAGGATAAAACATTTTTTGATAACGATGTTTTGAAAAGTGCGTTTGCGACCGCCATGCAAAACAATGTCAACATACATTTCATTGGAATGGTTAGCGATGGCGGTGTACACTCACACACGGAACATTTAAAAGCACTATGTGACATGGCCGCAACCTATAAAGTCCATTCCTTTATCCATGCCTTCACGGATGGAAGAGATACGGATCCGCACAGTGGAATGTCTTTTATTGCTGAAATAGAAAAACACATTGCGAACACAACCACCAAGATAGCCACCATCATTGGAAGGTATTACGCAATGGACAGAGACAACCGATGGGAACGCATCAATAAAGCTTATCAACTGATGGTGAACGGAGTTGGAACTCATTTCAATTCTGCCAAAGCGGCTATCGAAAATAATTACTCAAAAAATATAACAGACGAATTCGTTGAGCCATGCCTAATTGTAGATGCTGCTGATGTTCCACTAGGTCTGATTAAAGAAAATGATGTTGTAATTTGTTTCAATTTCAGGACAGATCGTTGTCGTCAAATATCGAAGGCGCTTAGCCAAAAGGACTTTCCTGATTTGAACATGCACCGCTTGCATTTGCACTATTGTACCATGGCCAATTATGATGAGTCGTTTTTGAATGTGCAAGTTGTGTTTGATAAAGACAATCTTGAAATGACGCTTGGGGAAGTGCTTTGTGAAAATAAAAAAACACAAATCAGAATTGCAGAAACAGAAAAATATCCGCATGTTACTTTTTTCTTTAATGGAGGAAGAGAACAACCATTTGCAGGCGAAAAAAGAACAATGATTCCATCTGCAAAAGTTGCTACTTATGATTTGCAACCCGAAATGAGTGCGCTAGAAATAGTGAACTCAATTTGTAACACGATAGAGATTGAATCACCCGATTTTATTTGTCTCAATTTGGCGAATCCGGATATGGTGGGCCACACTGGAGTTTTTTCAGCCATCGTTGAGGCCGTGGAAACTACTGACAGTTGCCTAAATCAACTTGTAGAGGTTGGCTTAAGAAACAATTATTCCTTTATCATAATAGCCGATCATGGCAACGCAGATTTTGCCATAAACGATGACGGATCGCCCAATACAGCGCACACCACCAATCCTGTTCCAGTTTGGATTATTGACCGTGGTGTAAAAGAGATTCGCAACGGAATTCTTGCTGATGTAGCACCAACTATTTTAAAGCTATTGAATATATCGCAACCAAAATTGATGACCGGCAAGCCATTGTTTTAGCTTTTGGAAAAAGTTAACATTATTGCTTACCACTATCCGTTTTACATTTGACATTCCACAAAAAAATCAATTTCAACCATTATGAAAAAAAGATATGCAATTTGGGCGGTATGTGCATTATTCATTCTGTCTTGTTCGAATTCTAATGTTCCAACAAGCCTTATCGATGTGCCAATAACCAGAACTGAAATGAATTCTGAGATTGTGAAAACAGTGGCCAACATCAGCATTGAAGGTATGACTTGCAGTAGCGGATGTGGAGGAAAAATTCAACAAGAGTTACAAACGTTGAAGGGAGTTAAATCTACAAATCTTGATTTTGCAGAAAATCGTATTGAAAATATTATTTCTGTGGAGTATTCGCCAAATCTAACTTCTGAGAAAGAAATGCTCAATTGCATCGCAGCTATCGCAGATGGGAAATACAAAGTGGCAGCGGTTGCAATCATTCAGTACAAAGGATTGCAAGGCACAGGAGGAGGATCAACTAACAACCCAGAAATTAGCAGCAATGAATTGGGCAATGTGTTTCAGCTATTCAATTTGCTACAGACACTCTCAAAAATTGTAGAGTAACGTTGCACATTGGAGGCTTCGATTGAGAAGCTGTCACCCTCTATTCCTATCGTGCATTTTCGTGCACAAATTCACGTCCTTTCACGTCCAGCATTTTACTGTGCTTCTTCAAACTGCGAAGCACTATGAAAATAACAAAGGACACAATCAGCATGTAGCACCAAAAAGGTGTTAAAGCTTCTCGCCAAGATGCAATTCCATAATGCTTGTAATTCTTTAAGAGATCGACCAAAGAGAATGAAATGAAAATTGCAAAAAAACCATTGTATTCCCGCTTCAAAACATTCTTAATTGAGAATTCTAAATCAGTTGATTTCCACATAAAAATGTTAGGACAAAACGATGGTGTCTTTTCAGCCCAATTCAAATAAATCTGCCCAAATTTTTTGCGCAGGAAAAACTCCTCGGCAAACATGATACGCTCATAATAAAGCCAAAACAATAGACAGCAAACTATTGTAAACCACCAATTTCCCACATAAATAACAATGCCCAACCACATGAAAAAATTACCAAAATAGAGCGGATGACGCACCACACTATATATGCCTTTGGTATTGAGCACTTCGGCTACTTGCCCTTCTTTGGTATTGCGACCACTGGTGCCTTTTGGGGTATATCCAATGGTTAAAGCCCGAATGCACAACCCAAAAATGGAAATTGAAATACATATCAATGCCCATCCCATATCGAAATGAGGAAGGTGATCATCTAACCCAGATAAGACAACAATAGCAGCCAGAAAGTACAACAGCAATGGCAAAATGCTGCGCCAACGAAAAAGCCAATTGCCTGATTTGTCAAACTCCTCGATTAAAGCCATGATGTATTTCTATTGAATGTGGACGAAAGTAATGGTTGATAATAATTGAGTAATTGTAATTACATTTTTACAATCACATATTTGCTTAGAATTTAAAATGAAGCTAGGCATTTTCTTTTTTAGAAGGCCAAAAAGAGCAAACAAACCCAACGGCAATCATCAACATAAAAGGATATGCAGCGGTGAGATAACGTTGCTCTATGTATCCCAAAAAACCCAATGTTAGAATAACTGTAAATGGTAAAATGCCCCAAACAAACTGCAACCATTTTCTTTTCCACAAGAAAAATAACAT
>JAYSWI010000482.1:0-3840 GCA_043718125.1 Flavobacteriales bacterium | reverse complement strand
TGCGCAACTCAGCATAACGTTGTGTGTATTTGAATCGCTTATAGGCCTGATTGAAATGGTCGGATGCGAACAAGAACATCAGTTTGTTGTGAGCACTTCTATGGATGTATGCATTGCGAATCATTTTTGCATATTCTTCCTTCATGTTGCCGAGATGAACACGCAATTTTTCCACATTATTTGCCTTGTCATTTATCTCAACATCTATTTCTCCTATGTCATTATTGATGTTGTTCAACAGCACTTCACGATAGGTCAATTGCTCATTGAGCATCTGCAATTGTGACGTTGTAGTCTTCTGATTTTTTTCAGAATCCTTGATGAGTTTTTTTGTCAGTTCGATTTTATCATTCAACTCATCGCGTTGCTTTTCAAGATTTTTTTTGTTTTGCGAAAAAGCTGTATTGGTATTAAAAACAAAAACCCCAATCAATGATGTGATTGAAGCAAACAAGCAAAGGCGTTGAACAAATTTGGAAGTAATCATTAAGTGGTGGAAACTTAGTTTGAACCGAAATATTTGATGGATGTCAAATCAAAATGGAAATGGACTGTGGTAATGAAAAATGCTAATACACTTTCAACAGCACTTGGTGCAATACCATTGGCCATTATGGAATAGGCCAATCCTTGCTACCTAATTTTTAGAGAGAATCCTTTCGAGGATAGTCATCAGGTATTTCGAAGGGAAAGTCATACACTTTTCCGCTTGCCAATTTTGTAATTTCAAATTTCAACTCACTGGTGGTAGCAGGACTCTTGGCCTTCAACGCGCATTTTGTTGGATATGCTTGTGCGCCATCCAATTGAAAATCACTGTAGTAAATTTCCACAGTGCGTTGTTTTATCAAATCATAAAAAATGCTCTGCACCAACCTATAATTTTCTGGCTCCAACCAATAGCGCGACACAATAAGATCTTCATCTTCATCCACCCTTCGTATTCCTCTTTGATATCGCGGATCATTGGGATTAACGGAGATGGTATCATCTTCCAATTTGCGATCATCTACGCCCACCATGCGTCTCACTTTTCTTCTGTATTTGGAAATAAGTAAATGTTTTTCCTCATTCACTTCGCTGCGGAATCGGCCTTCGTCCTTATCCAAAGCAAGGGCGTTTCCAATGAATAAGTCTTGCAGCATTTCGAAGTCCAATTCCACACCAACGAGGTCATTTATTATTTCGAAATTGCCCACATAATAAAATTTGTTATCGGGAATTTTGGACAAATATTTAAGGCTGTCTTTTGTGATAAGTAAGCGAATCATCTCGATGCCCAAAGCGGGTGTGATGCTAATCCAAATCGCACTGTCTTTATGCATTCTAATAGTGGCTTTGAAGCCCTGTGTTTCACCCATGGTGATGAAGTCGGCATCCACTTTCATTCCCAGCCATTGATAATCGAATTTGTTTTGCTCGTAGTGACGTAGTAGATATCCCGCAGCACGCTCTTTTATTGGGTCTTTGGTGGCCGAAATTTCCTTTCGCGGCTTGCATGATGCCAGAATGCAAAACGTACAAATCAAAATTGCAAATAGAAATGAATTGCCGATTTCGTTGCGAGCAATATGTGAATAGGTGATCGACAATGAAATTTATTCTACGTATTTCTGCTCATTTATTTTCTGGTCAATCTTGTTGCTTGCACCTCCAAATTGTTTTGCAGCATTCCACTTTTGCAAGGCTTCGGTATTGCGATTAAGTTTGAACAAGATGTCGCCATGATGTTCCAACAATTCACCCGTTTCTGTGTCATGCGACAGTGCCTTTTCTATCCAAACCAATGCTTCGTTGTATTTGTTTTGTTGGAACAATATCCAAGCATAAGTGTCCTCGAAAGTTGCATTGTCCGGTTGTAGCGTGTTAGCTTTTAGGGCCATGCCGGCTGCATGCTCCAGCTTCACTTTGCGAATGGAGAGGTAGTAGGCATAGTTGTTTAAAACGAACACATTGTCAGGTTGCAATTGCAATACTTTTTCATAAGCAATATTACTTTTTTCGAAAGCATTTTGATAATGATATGCCTCGCCAAGCAATGCGAAAAACCGAACAAGTAACGCATCGTTTTCTACAACCAATTCTTTACCAATATTTAATGATTCTACAGCTTGAGCATGGTTTTTTAGTTGGGTATTTGCGAAGCCATTGAAATAAAAAAACTCTGGAATATTTGGGAAAAAATCAATTGCCTTTTTGCTCTCCAAGGCCATGTTGGGGTAATCTTCCAACTCATTATCTAGCGACACGATTTGCTCCCATATTGCTTTGCGTGTAGGATCCAACTCTGCAGCTATTCTGTACTTCTGTATCGCTTCAAGGTCTCGGCCTTCTCTGTACAAAAAATCGCCATATATCGAGTACGCTTTTGCTTCCTTTGGGTGAACTTGTTCTGTGAGAATTAGCAATTGATACGCCTGCGGCAAATAGGTTTGATTAAAATCTGTAAGTGAAAAATACTTTAGCAACACTCCTATTTTCTGATCAATGCTAATGTCAGTGGTGGCAAATGCTTTATTGAGTTCTTCATAAGATTTTTCGTCTTCGCCTGTAGCAGCATAATACTCTGAAAGTTGAAAGTGCACTAGGCCGTTGTTTGGATCAATTTTCACCATTTCTTCCATGGCTTGTTTTGATTTTTCTAGCATATTTACAGTGGCGTAAAATTGTGCTGCTATTCCCCAATAGCTTGGGTCTTCTGGATACGCTCTGGCCAGTTTTTCTATCTCCAATCCTGCTTTTATCGGCTCGTTCATCTTCAGATACAATTGATGTTTTTGCATGCTCAATTCCTCATAAGGGCCTGCTTGTTTTTCAAGTTCATTGTAGGTATCAATTGCCTCGTTTACCTTGTCATCATAAAGCTGCGCAGTAGCTATTTGATATAGAATATTGGCGTCATTGCGATTCAATTTTGAAACTTCGCGGTATTCTTTAGTGGCCAAATCATACTTTGCAAGTGCCATATAAGTATCTGCCAAAAGGGAGTGGTACCAAGGATTTTTATTATCGCCTACCAATGCCATTTTTGCATGTGCCAAAGCCGCATTTGGATTATTGCGCACTTGCAAATCCATTCTACCCAACTCGAAATGAACGGCTGCATTTTTTGGATCAATTATCAAACATTCTTCAAAAAGTTTGTACGCTTTGTCAAGGTTGTCTTTAGATTTTTCGAGCTGGGCCGCAAAGAAATTTTCTTGAAAACGTGTGTCCACTTTTGGTTTTGCATCTGATGGATCTATGTCGGAACTGCCAGATGCTGGGCGGCCTTCCACCGCATTCTTGTTGCTCTTGCATGCTGCAAAAAAGATAACAAGACATATCAATAACACGAATTGAAATGGTCGCAAATAGTTGGTTTTATATCGTTGGTTTGGGTGCAAGTTATTTTGGTTGAGTATCATTTATTATTGATCGAACTGTAGTCACCAAGGCTCAGTACATCCGGATGACCTTGATAATTGACGTGTGTGCCTATCATACTATTTGTAATGTTGGAGTTAGATATCTTCGATTGGGGCAGTACAATGCTGTTGCTTAGTATGGAGCTTTCAACTACCACGCCATCGCCAAGTGATACTCCAGGGCCAATGATGCTGTTGCGCACTATCACATTTTCACCAATGTAGCATGGTGGAATTAGGATACTGTTTTCGTTTTTTATCGAAGAAGATATCCAGTTTTTTTCTTTGTTGTAAACGAGGTATTTGAAATTGGTCTGAACCATCGCGTCTTTGTTTCCGCAGTCCATCCAGTCTTCCACGGTTCCTGGAAGAAATTTAGCTCCCTTTCGCACCATGTTGCGCAGGGCATCGGGCAGTTGGTATTCGTTCTGAT
>JAYSWI010000481.1:0-3842 GCA_043718125.1 Flavobacteriales bacterium | reverse complement strand
CATTTTTCTCACCCACTCATTTACATTCGCTTCAGTTATCATTCTCAACCGTTTTCAGATGTATTGAATATGAAAAAAGCCACACTCCTATTTTTTTTAATTGCTTCTAAACTATGTTCATTGGCGCAACCCGATAAGTATGCCGCTGCATTGATGACTGCGCCCAGTATCCTATTTGAACAGCAGCAAGTAACCTATAATGGCAATTCAAAACCAGCAACGACTTTCTTAGTGATTGCAGATGGCGATGAATATCTGAAAGATTGGAAAAATTTTTTGGAAGCCAAATACGCCATCACTGGAAAACGTGTTTCTGGTTTTAATGCCTCGGTTGGAGTTGTTGTAGCGGATTGGTCGCCCGATTCGCTTAGCCTTTTTTACAAAACCATCAAAGAAGGCGATGCCTCACGAATGTTTTTGATGCTAGAAAAAAATGAGAAATTCCTCGATGAATCGTCAGATGTTGAATTATTTCAGCGAGTGAAAATGACCCTGAAGCAGCAGACCAAAGATTTTTATCTCAAACAATATGAAATGCATTTGGCCCAACAACAAAAGCAATATAACAATCAAATAAATGACTATGAAAAGTTGAAAAAACAAGAAGAGAAACTGAACAAATCCATTATCAATCGAAATGAAGCAAAACAAAACACAGATAGTGATATACTTGAAACGAATGCAAAACTGGCCGAAAAGCGCAATGAAATAAGAGCACAAAATTTGAATCTGGAACAGAACAAGAAGGCTGTGGATCAAGCGGCCAAAGAGGTCAATGCGCAAACCAATCTTATTCAAACCAAAGAAGTAGAATACAACAAATTAAATGGTGCGGGAAACCTCAACACTAAGGCTGGCGAAAAGGTGATAAAAGAGTTGGAGAGCTTGAGGGGAAAAATGGAAAAGCTACAAGGCAAGCTAACGGACAGCAACGAAACTCAAACCAAATCCGAAAATGAACTTTTGAAATTGGAACAATCAGAATCAAAGTTGCAAACCAACATCACCAAACTGCACGCGGATGTGGACAAATACGATGCGGAAATAAACGCATCAAAAACAGAACTAGATAGGAACGCGCAAGAATTAAAAGATGAGCAACGCCAAATAGACGAGGCCAAAGGATGGCTGGAAAAGCTTCAATCAGCGAAAGCGAGTCTGATGAATTTATAATTATTAAAGCGAAAAATTATTTTGCAGAACGCTTGTAACTAATAAAACATCAAGGCGTCCAACACCCAGAAAGAACCTGTGTAGCTATGACAATCGCTGAGTACAACAAATGTGTGGACACACATAGTGACGGACTTTATCGCTTTCTTCTTAAGAATGTGAAGGACCGCGACAAGGCCAAAGATTTGGTGCAAGACACCTACGCCAAACTCTGGATGAAGGTGGACGAAGTAAGTTTTGAAAAGGCAAAAAGCTACATATTCACAGCGGGCTATCACACCATGATAGACCTTATGCGTAGAGAAAAAAGGCACATTGAATATCAAAGTACCGAAATAAGAACAGGGCTAAATGCCAGCAACAGGCAATATTCTGATTTGAATGAAATATTGAATGAGGCATTGGACCGATTGCCAACGGTGCAAAAAAGTGTAGTCATGTTGCGTGACTACGAAGGCTATAGTTATGAAGAAATTGAAAAAATAACAGGTCTGAACGAATCGCAAGTAAAGGTTTATATCTACCGTGCGAGGGTAACGCTGAAAGAGTATATCGTAAAAATGGAATACGTTGTTTAGAATATTTTTCGAAGAAATTGAGATAAGAAGATGATGATAACAAGAGAAACTTATGAAGTGTTTTTCCTCGATTATATCGAAGGAAATCTTGCTCCAAATTTGGTGAGCGAGCTTCAATCTTTTCTTTTGCAAAATCCTGATCTCGCAGAGGAATTAGAAGGAACAGCGGATGCCTCACTTTCATTCAACGAAGAAATTTTCTTGTTCAAGAATGAATTAAAAAAACAAGAACTTCCAATAAGTGAGGATGAATTGAACCTCTTATTGGCAAAAGAAATAGAGGGACATTTGATTGATGATGAGCAATCTATAATTGATAATCTTGCTTCACAATTCCCTTTTGTAAATGCGCAGAGGCTGGCCTTTTCGAAATCCATTTTTACACCAGAAAATATTGTATTTGAAGAAAAATCAAGTCTTCATTTCAACGAAAATATTGATCTGTCGCACATCCAAATGCGCATTGTTGCATCCCTTGAAGGCGATTTGGATAAGGAACAAGAAGCCGAACTAACAAAGCAAATTGTTCAGAACGAAAGTTTATCAATTGAAAAATCACTTTTTGCAAAAACAATACTTCGTGCTGAGCAGGTGGTGTTGGATGACAAGCAGAAAATGGCAGTACCCACTTCGCTCGATATGCGTGAGGTTCAAAATCTGTTGATTGCAAAAGTTGAAGGTGACTTGACGTTTGAGCAAAATCAAGAACTTGCTTTGCAACTTGCAAACAACAAATCTTTGCATGCGGAATTGTCCTTGTTTTACAAAACAAAACTGAAGCCCGATGCAATGGCTTTTGAAACAAAGAACAACCTGCACAAAAAGGAAACATTGGTGTTGCCGTTGCGCAGAATAGTTGTTGCGCTTTCATCCGCAGCGGCTATTGTCGCCCTAATCGTTTGGTTCAATTTCAATTCAAATGTTGCCCCTTCACAAATTGCATCAACAGAAAATCGCAACCCTGAAATTAAAAATCTTGATACACAAATCATAGATAATTCTGTTGAAAAGAAAAGTACTCAAGTGAATACTTCGACCAAAAAGGAGAAACAATTGTTAGTTCTTCCAGAACAAAATGAAAGCAATAGTGTTGCGATACAAATTAGAAAAAAACCAAATACCAACAAGCCACTTCCAATTCAAAAGCAAGATTCTATTGCGCATGAATTCCCGTTAATGAATAATCCAATCATACAATTTCCAGAAGAAAATATTGGTTTTATTGAATCGGATTCTTCAAAGTCTATTGTCCCCGATATGTCGCCCATTCTTAGCCCTGACTCCAACTTTGAAAAGGCAATGGCCGTTGCGAACAACGACAACAACCCAGCAGCAAAATCAAAACAAACACCCTCTAAAGCCTATACCATCTGGCAATATTTGGGCGACAGGGCGGAAAAACGAATTGAAAAAACTGCCGCCTATGCACTGGTAGAAAGGCAAGCTGAAAAAATTGCTCCGCAGCGCGACAAGTTCAAATATGAAAGAACAAAAGATGAATTGAAATTGAAAGTTGGAAAGTTTGAACTAAGCAGAAACTCTAAAAAGCAGAGTAAAAACTTTGTGTCAACACTTCTGGATCACATCAAGCAGAAAACAAAAAAAGAAGGTGCGAAATAGTTATAGTTTCAATTTCGACTTAGCCTGTTTCAATTTGTCAAGCATGGATTTCGACTTTTCCATTGATGCCAATTTCTCTTTTACTCCACCTTGATTTTTATCATATAGTCCTTTCAACTTGGTCACTTCATTTTTGGCTTTGTCCTTTGAAGCAATCAATTTATTTAAACCACCTTGAGCTTTGTTTTTTCCAGCCTCATCTTTAGTAATTTTCTCTTCTGTTTTGGCTATGTCCTGACTTGTCTTGATAGCGTCTGCTTCTATATCAGTTTGTTCTTTACGCAAATTTTCCAAATCTTTTGATGTCTGCACAGCCTCTTTGCTTGCCATTTGATTGCTTGCAGAATAGGTGTTCAATTGTGTTTGTTTCATTTCAACTTCTTTGCCTTTTGCTTCTTTGTTGGTGTTGAACAATCCGAGCTTCGTTTTCATCTCAGATACTTTGCCTTTGTTCTCACTTATTTTATTTTC